>JAWXUN010000048.1:0-9918 GCA_044426425.1 Clostridia bacterium
AATGCCAGTGGACGAGCTGATTGATGAAGAGAAAAAGCCATCTTATACACTTGTTTTTAAATCTCTAAAAGACAGGGACAAAGCAAGGGGCGTTTTGCAAGCAGAAAATATTCGTTTCAGAACAGGCAAAACACTTGTTCCATTCAGACTATCGGGAAATTGCGAGTGGGGTGTGCCAGTTCCAACAGTCGAGGGGCTAGAGGCACTGACATTTTGGGTTTGGCCAGAGTCACTTTGGGCACCGATTTCTTTTTCAAGACAATATCTAAAAAATATTGGAGCAGAAGAAAACGAATGGAAAAAATGGTGGAACGACGAAAATTCTGCGGTTTATCAATTTATTGGTGAGGATAATATTTATTTCTATGGAATTGCTGAAATGGCTATGTTCTTGTCTTATTTTGCTGATGAAAAAGTGGACAACCACAACTGGAAAAAGACAAAACTTCCGCATATAATTGCAAACAAACACATTTTGTTTATGAACAAAAAAGCTTCTTCCTCAAGCGATATCAAGCCACCAATGGCGGCAGAACTTTTGGATTTTTATACAGCAGAGCAACTTAGAATTCATTTCTTAAGCCTTGGTCTTGCTAACAAAAACGCAAGTTTTCAACCAAATGTATATCTTTCGGATGAAGAAAAAGAGTCGAAAGACCCTGTGTTAAAAGAGGGTAATTTGCTCACAAATGTTCTAAACCGTTTGGCAAGGTCGTGTTTTTACACAACTCAAAGTTATTTTGACGGCATTATGCCAAGGGGAGAAGTTTCTGAGAAAGTTCTCAAAGAAAGCGAAAAACAAATTTTTGAGTTTGAAAGACATATATATAATCACGATTTTCACCGTTTAACCTATGTTCTTGACGAATATATCAGATTTATGAACAAGCTTTGGGCATCTAATATCAAACAAGCCGAAAAAGACGAGAACAACGAGCTAAGGGCACAAACACTTGTCGATTGTTTCTATGGAATAAGAGTTGCGATAACACTTCTTCACTCAATTGCACCAACAGGTTGCGAGATGCTAAGAGATTATTTGCAAATTGATGAAAGAGTTTGGGATTGGAAATATATCCTTGAGCCACTAACTTTTTTCTGTCAAAAAAATCATAAACTTAAATTCTTAGAGCCAAGGGTAGACTTTTTCAGCAAACACGAGAGCCAATTTCTGAATAATAATGAATAATTATTTAAAAATTCTTTTATTGTTCACAAATATTTAAAATATTAAAAATTCCTTTGAGGTATAATTATATAGTTGGACATTCAACAAATTTTACTTCACAAGGAGTTTTTTATGTTTTCAAGATTTAGTGTTAAAAAACCGCTTACCGTTTTCGTTTCGGTATTTATGGTTATAATTTTGGGTTTTGTGTCTTTTTCATCAATGACGCCAGACCTTTTACCAGGAATTAACTTGCCTTATGCAGTTGTTATAACCGCATATCCAGGAGCAACTCCAGAAGAAGTAGAGGAGCAAATCAGCCAACCTCTCGAACAGGCAATGGCATCGCTAGAGGACATAGACAGCATAAGCTCAACTAGTAGCGAGAACTACTCAATGATTATGCTTTCGTTTAATGACGATGTAAATATGGACACAATGGTCAGTGAAATACGTGAGAAAATCAATGGTGTTTCAGGCTATTGGGACGATATGGTTCAAACACCTTATATTATGAAAATAAATCCAGATGTTTTGCCTGTAACAATAGCGTCGGTTGAATACGACGGCTTGGAAAACACAGAAGTAACGCAGTTTGTTAACGACGAGATTTTGAGCGACCTTGAGGGTATCACAGGCGTTGCAAGTGTTGAGCTTGACGGCGACGTAACAGCACAGGTGAATGTTGTTATTTCTCAAGAGAAAATAGACCTTATAAACAACGAAATAAAAAATTCATTATACAAAGAATTTGCCGAGGGTGAGCAAGAAATTGAAGACGGCAAACAAGAAATCGCAGATGGCAAGGCAGAGGTAGAGGACGGCTTGAGCGAGCTTGACTCAGCTACTAGCGAGCTAGAAAGCGGAAAAGACACCCTTGCGTCTGAAACAGCATCAGCTTTAGCAGAACTTATCGCACAAAAAATAGTGTTAGAAGACGGCATAACAGAGCTAAATTCTTCTATCACAACTTTCCAAATGGCGATAGACCTTTTGGATACAGCAAATGCAGAGTTATATGGTATTCAAACTAGTTATAATAATATCGTAGCAGAAAAAACAGCTATTGAAGATAGAATTGCAGTGCTAGAATTGGCACTAGAGGGCTTGAATGCAGAAGAACCTGTTTTGCCAGAGGACGAGAGTATCCCTGACAATGCAACAGAGCTAGAAGCTTTGATTTTGCAAACAAATATAGAACTTGTAGCGAAAGAGGCAGAACTAACAGTTATCAACACAGCTATGTCAGCACTTGGATATAACAGTATAGACGAAGTTGTGGCGACGATTGACAACAACGTATTAGAAATCGAAAACCTCAGAGCTCCTATATACGAAATGGAGGCTCAATCAGCACAGCTAAAAACTGTTTCTGACCAGTTAACTGAGGGTATAGAAATACTTAACGAACAACAACTTTCTGGCTCAATCGACATAGCAAACGGACTTGCAGAAATTGCTAACGCAAAGATAGCACTAGAATCGGCACAGGCACAGATGGAAACGGCAGAAGAGCAACTAGATGAAGCTCAAGAGCAGTTAGAGGAGCAAAAAGAAACAGTCACAGAGGCTGCAACTATGGAAATAACAATGGACATGGTAAGCCAGCTTTTAGTAGCACAAAACTTTTCTATGCCTGTTGGATATATCACAGAAGATAATGTTGAATATTTAATAAGAGTTGGTGAAAAAATTGACAGCGTAGAAGAACTTTCTGATATGGCGATTTTAAACACTGGGTTAGACGATATCGGCATACTTCGCCTTAGCGATGTTGCAGATGTATTTATAACAGATAATGCAGATTTGTTATATTCCACAACAAATGGCGTGGACAGCTTGCAATTGTCTTTCACAAAGCAATCTAGCTATGCAACAAAGACAGTGTCGGACAATGTTTTGGCAAAATTTGCAGAACTAGAAGAAGAGTATGACGGACTTGTGTTCAGTATTTTAACTGACCAAGGAAATGCAATTGACCTTATTGTTGATAATGTTATCATCAATATCATCTTGGGCGGTGCACTTGCAATACTAATTTTGATTTTATTCTTAAAAGATATTCGACCAACCTTTGTAATAGCTTGCTCAATTCCAATTTCTATTTTGCTTGCAATTGTGCTGATGTATTTTTCAGGAATTACTTTGAATATCATATCGCTCTCTGGTCTTGCGATAGGTGTTGGAATGTTGGTTGATAACTCGGTTGTTGTTATCGAAAATATCCACAGACTCAGAACTTTGGGCACTCCTCCGCTAAAGGCGGCAGTTCAGGGAGCAAACCAAGTTGCTGGTGCAATTACAGCGTCTACATTTACAACAGTTTGTGTTTTCTTGCCAATTGTATTTATCGAGGGTCTTACAAGACAATTGTTCCAAGATATGGCACTAACAGTTGCATATTCGCTTTTAGCAAGCTTGATTATTGCACTAACACTTGTTCCAGCAATGGCATCTGGACTACTTAAAAACCAAAAAGAAAAAAAATCTATTTTGCTAGACAAAATTGTTTTAGGATATGGAAAAATTGCAAAAGCATCACTAAATCATCCATGGGTTGTTCTTGTTTTGTCAGTGGTTCTATTGTTCGGTAGCACAGCAATTGCCCTTGCAAAAGGATTTATATTCATGCCAAGCATGAGTGGCACACAAATCACTGTTACTGCAACAGCTCCAGAGGACGCTACATTTGAAGAAAAAACAGTGCTTGCAGACGAGATTTATGAGGCTATCAAAGATGTAGAGGGCATAGAAACTTATGGTGTTACAGTTGAGTCAGAAGACTCTACTTCAACAAGTATTATGAGTATGGCAACAGGCAGTTCAGATATCACAATATACGCTATTATGGCGGACGACTGTACAAGAAAAGACAGCGAAATTTCCGCAGAAATTCTTGAGAAATGTGCAGATATAAATGCAGAAATCACCGCTACTGGTTCTATGGATATGAGCTCTATGCTAACATCTATGGGTGGCGAGGGTGTAACCATAGAAGTATACGGAGATGACCTAGACAACTTAATTGCAGAGGCAAACTCTCTTGCAGAATATTTGTTAGATGTAGAGGGTGTTGCAGAGGTTAGCACAGGACTAGAAGATTCAACTCCAGAGATTAGAATTGTTGTGGACTACGAAAAAGCAATGGAAGAGGGACTAACAGTTGCACAAGTTTATATGTGTGTTTCAGAGTTAGTTACATCAGAACTTACAGGTTCAGATGTTTCCATAGATGGCGACACAACATCACTAGTTCTATATTCAGAAGAAAATGAAAATAGAACAATTGAAGATGTCGAAAATATGATTTTAAGCTATCAAGATATGCTAGGTGAGGACAAAGAAGTTGCGTTGGCAGATGTTGCCGAAATTATAGAAACAACTAGCCTTAGCTCAATCAGCCGTCAAGACCAAAGAAGAACACTCAGCGTTTCGGCAACAATTAACGAAGACTCAAATGTTACAATAGTTGCAAATGCAATTACAAGTGCTCTAAATTCTTACGAAACATTAGACGGCAACACACTAGAAGTTACTGGTGAGAGTGAAACAATTATGGAGGCTATCAATCAGCTTGCTCTTATGCTTGCCCTTTCGATTGTTATAATATACTTCATTATGGTGGCACAGTTCCAATCATTCAGATTGCCATTTATCGTGCTTTTCACAATCCCGCTTGCATTCACAGGTGGATTTATCGGACTTCTTATCACAGGGCACGAGGTTAGCGTTATATCCATGGTTGGATTTATCATGCTCGCTGGTATCATAGTTAACAATGGTATAGTTCTAATTGACTATATCAATGTGCTAAGACTAGAGGGAATGGAGAAAAAAGAAGCGATTATTTTAGCAGGAAAAACAAGAATGCGACCAATTTTGATGACAGCTCTAACAACGATTTTGGGATTATTGTTCATGGCTCTTGCAACAGGAACAGGTTCAGAGATGATGCAACCAATGGCAATAGTTTGTATCGGCGGTTTAAGCTACGCAACTCTGATGACTCTCTTTGTAATTCCAGCTATGTATAATTTCTTAAGCCCAAAAAATATGGAAAAACGTATAGTTGACTAAAGCCTATAATTCTGTTATACTAAATCTAACAAACGAATACGAGGAGAAAGCTTATGTTAACAGCAAGAAAAAAAGATTTTATTGAATTTATGATGTCCGCAGATGTTTTGCGTTTCGGAAATTTTGTGACAAAAAGCGGAAGAAACACACCTTATTTTGTCAACACTGGTAACTATAAAACAGGTGAACAAATTGCAAAACTTGGCGAGTACTATGCAGAACTAATCAAAGAAACTATCGGAGAAAAATTTGATTGTATGTTTGGCCCTGCCTACAAAGGTATCCCACTTGCAACATCAGTTGCGGCAGCTCTTTATAACAAACACGGCATCAGCAAGGCGTTTTTCTTTAATAGAAAAGAAGAAAAAGACCACGGCGAGGGCGGTAGCATTATCGGCTACAAGCCAATAGATGGCGACAAAGTTATTATCATAGAAGATGTTATAACAGCAGGAACAGCAATTCGTGAGGTTATGCCAATTTTGAGTAGTGTTGCAAAAACAGAGGTTAAAGATATGTTCATTTCTGTTAACCGTTGCGAAGTTGGAACAACTGCTGGCAAAACAGCAATTATGGAAGTTAGCGAAGAGTTTGGAATAAATGTGCACCCAATCATCACAGTTATGGATATCAGAGAGTATCTTAGCCAAGATGAAAAATATGTGGATTTACTTGTCCTAATGGACGATTACATGGCAAAATATTGCGTTTAAAACAAAAACCCTGTGACAAAAATGTCACAGGGTTTTTTTGGAAATGTAGGGAACTTAAGGAATTATTAATTGATAATTGACAATTGACAATTGACAATTATGTGTCGGTGTGTTCTCCGTAGGGGATGCATCGTATGCATCCCTTGGCAGTGATATTGAATTTAATGTCAATTTATGTTATAACGAGGAACAAACTCCCACCCAAAACAACTTTTGTTTTATATTAAAATTTATACTCCCACTCGGTATGCATACGATGCATACCCTACGTAAAATACTACATCTCTTTTTGCATATTTATTTTTTTATTTCTCAATCAAAACTGCTCTTTTTAGGCTGTCAATTCCATATTTCTTTCGCAGCTCGTCTTTGGTTTTTTCTAGCTTCATTTCGCTGTCAAAATTGTTTTCGCAAAAAAGTGAAGATTGCACAAAACCGTCGTGGCTTAGTTTATCTGCTTTAATGCCAAGACTTCTGATAGAATATGGCTCTTTCGATTTTTTATAGAGTGTATATGCGGCATCAAAAATTTCTTGAGAAAGTGCACTGGGGTTTTGAAGAGTGCAAGATTTTTGATAATATTCCAAGTTGCTACGTTTGATTGAAATTTGAACAGAATTTGCCCAAAGTCCGTTTTTTCTTAGGCGATGTGCAACTTTTTCCGCCAAAAAATACAGAACTTGCTTGACTTCTTCATCAGTTTTGAGGTCTTTTGGTGTTGTTGTGCTGTTGCTAATGCTCTTTACTTCTCGCTTATTTTCTAGCGTTGTAACAGGGGCGTTATCTAGTCCGTTTGCATAGTGCCAAAGAGTAAAACCGTTTTTGCCGAGTATTTTTTCTATGGTTTTTAGTTCTATATTCGCAAGTTCGCCAATTGTGAAAATTCCACATTTTTCAAGAGTGTTTTTTGTTGATTTTCCCACACACAAAAGTTCAGAAACAGGCAGTTCCCAGACTATTTTCTTAAAATTTTCACGACTAATTTCTGTTATTGCATCTGGTTTTTTGTAGTCACTGCCAAGCTTTGCAAAAATTTTGTTAAAAGAAACACCAATAGAAACAGTCAAAGAAAGTTCGTCTTTAACCGCTTTTCTAATTTTCTCGGCAATTTCTAGCGGAGAACCAAAGAGTTTTTGGCTGCCAGTGATATCAAGCCAACATTCGTCAATGCCAAAACTTTCAACTTGGTCAGTAAACCTAGAGTAAATTTCAATGGCTTTTTTGGAGTATTCTTCATATCTTTCGTGATGAGGGGGTAACAGGACGAGTTCTGGGCATTTTTTTTGTGAAATCCAAATAGCCTCGCCAGTTTGAACACCCTTAGCTTTAGCTTTTTGATTTTTCGCCAAAATAATTCCGTGTCTTTTTTCAGGGTTTCCAGCAACTGCAACGGCACAGTCTTTATACTCTGGGTTAAAAACAGTTTCAACTGATGCATAAAAATTATTCATATCAACGTGCAAAATAGCCCTGTCGCTCATCTGTCAGCTCCTTTTTTTGCTCTACAAAACAAAAGTTATTTTAATTAACTTAAATTATAGAACTAATGTTCGTATAAGTCAAGGGCTTTTTTAATAATTTTTGTGTAAAATATGTAAATTTTTTGCTTTTTTATTATATATTACCCTAAAGACTTGATTTTTTGCTTGAAAACATTTAAAATAAATATATACTATGCTCTAAAAAAAGCTCTTCGTCATTTTGCATACGTCTAGTTATTAGAGATTAGCATATACAACTTATTTTGTTTGGAGGGAACTTATGAAAAAAATAATTTCTGTGCTTTGTGCAATGGCAATAGTTTTTTCTTTTAGTGCCTGCTCAATTGCAGGTCTTGACCCTCAAAGTTTAATTTCTCCGCCACAGGCAAACGAAGATCAACAGGCAATATATCAACTTCTCACTAGTGATGATGGCGAGATGAATTTTATTTATCCCAAAAACGGAGATTATCGCTCGGCTGTAATAATGCACGATTTTGACGGCGATGAAATAGAGGAGGCTGTCGGACTTTCTTCTGATTCAGACGGTGGAATAGAAATTGTTTTTATGATTAAAAAAGATGGAGTTTGGGAAACTATTAACAGCTTCAAAAACTCTGGTACGCAGGTAGACAAAATTATGTTTGCAGATTTTTCTGGCGATGGTGTCCCAGAAATGATTGTTGGTTGGGGTTCGCCACTTAGCATGACGGCAACGATAACTATTTATGGCTATCAGGATAACCAAATTGTTGAATACAATATCGGCGAGCAATATAACGAATTTGTTGTGACAGATTTTGATGCAGATGGAAAAAACGAAATGTTTATCGCCACTGTTTTTGCAGCGGCAGAAGCAGAGGATACGCAAGATAAACAGGCATTAGGAAAACTTTATGTTTTAAAGAATGGAGAGATTTCTCTTCAGAGTATCGTGAGTTTAAATAACTCGGTTGTTATATACAATTCTTGCAGTTTTATTGATATAAGTGAAGAAGAAAAAGGGCTTGTGCTCGAGGGTGTAACAGCAGAGGGAAGTCTTGTGAACGAGGTTTTAACAATTAATGATGATACGCTTTTGTCACCTTTTTCGTGGGATATTCACCAAAAAGAGTATAATTATTTTTTAAGACCAGCAAGTTTAGCTATTTCTGCCGAAGATATAGATAACGACGGAATAATTGAGTTTCCTAAAATAAGCTTACAAAAGTTTGTAGACGATGAAATAAACAGCAATTCTGTTAATTATACAGTGGATTGGCTACGGTTTTCTTATAGCGGTGCTATCTCAGAAATAGTGCTGAGAAATATAATATCAACAGACGACAATTTTGTCTTGACAGTGCCAAGTGACAACGATAATATTGTCTGTATAAAAAGTGACGAAAATTGCTACGAAATAAGTGAATATATGTATGATAGCGATGGCGAGTTTTCGTATAAAAAAGTGTATCTTAGGCTAAAGGTTTTTTCTATTTCAGAGTGGGAAAATTATGAAGATGAATATTATGAGTTTCTTTTAAAAACAGAAGAAGACAAAGTGTTGGCGGTTAAAACTGTTATAAAAAATGAATATAATTTGATAGATAGTATTGAAATATGGAGTTAAATACATAGTCTGCTTAGTAGCGATTAACAACAAGGAGAGTTTTTTTGAATGAAAAAAATATTGGTGAGCGAAGACGAACAAAATATCAGAGAATTTATTGTAATCAACCTAAAAAGAGTGGGATACACAACAGTAGAAGCATCTTGTGGCGATGAAGCACTAAAAATCTACGAGGAGCAAGACGGAGATTTTGATATAGCTATTTTAGATATAATGACTCCTGGCAGACACGACGGTTTGTCGGTGTGCAAAGAACTTAGAAAAAAAAGCGATTCGCTTGGCATTATCATGCTGTCAGCAAAAACTCAAGAAATGGACAAAATAAGTGGCTTGATGATGGGTGCAGATGACTATATGACAAAGCCGTTTTCGCCATCAGAACTCCTCGCAAGGGTAGACGCAATATACAGAAGAGTTGAGCTGTCTGGGGGAAAGAAAAAAGATTTTAAAGAAGAAGTTTTTTCGGGCGATTTTAAATTAAATTTTAGAACAAGAAGTTTTTTCAAAAAAAATGTGGTAATAGAGCTTACACAAGTTGAATTTCAAATAATGGAATATTTTTTTGCAAATCCAAAACTTTCTCTTAGCAGAACAGATATTTTGCACCATGTTTGGGGAACTGGATATGCAGGCGAAGAAAAAATCGTTGATGTTAATATAAGAAGACTCAGAATGAAGATTGAAGAAGAGCCATCTACTCCAGCATATATTGTGACAGTTTGGGGACATGGCTACCGTTGGGAAGGGTAATTTCCTAATTGGTTTTTTAGTGAAAAATAAGAAAGTGGTGAATTTATGGCGAAGACTCGACAAAGTATTTCCACACGCTGGTTTGTTAACAGCCTCGGCGTGGTCGTTGTTCTTATAGTC
>JAWXUN010000049.1:0-9912 GCA_044426425.1 Clostridia bacterium
TGCACGAGGGTCAGAAAGTGTGTAAATAGCGTGACCCATTCCATAGATAAGACCACTCTTGTCGCCACCCTCTTTTCTAACAATTTTTTCTAGGCAAGCGATAATTTCGTCGTCGTTGTCCCAATTTTTGACATCTTCCATTATATAAGCCATCATTTCACGAACTTTAAAGTTTGCACCGCCGTGCTTAAAGCCTTTTAGAGAGCCGATAGCGGCACTGATTGTAGAATAAATATCTGTGTCAGATGATGATAAAACCCTTGTTGTGAATGTTGAGTTATTACCACCGCCATGTTCAGCGTGGAGTGCAAGGCACATATCAAGCAAATTTACTTCTTCTTCTGTAAAATCTTGTCTAGGGCGAACCGAACGCAAAATTGCTTGTGCAGTTGAGTCGTTTTCGTTTAGTTGGTGAAAATACATTGTTTTTTTGTCAAAATATCTTCTTTTAACTTGATAAGCGGCAGACATGATTGTTGGCAAACTTGCGATTAGTGCAAGGCTTTGGCGAATATTGTTCTCCAAACTTAAATCGTCTGGACTGTCATCGTAAGAATACATACTTAAGATACCTCGTGAGAGTTGGTTCATGATATCTTTTGATGGGTGTTTCATGAAAATATCTTCGATAAAAAATTCTGGCAAATCTCTGCTTGTTCCCAAAATTTCTTGCAAAAGCTCGTATTCACGATCGTTTGGGAGATGTCCGAAAATTAAAAGCCAAATTGTTTCTTCAAAAGAGCTGGCTTTGGTTTTCATGCTTCCTTCAACAATTTCGTTAACGTCAATTCCACGATAAATAAGTCTACCATGGTCAGGAATTTTCTCGCCATCTTCAACCATATAACCATGAACACGACAAATTTTTGTGAGTCCCGCAATAACACCAGTTCCATCTTCGTTTCTAAGTCCTCTTTTTACACCATATTTGATATATTCTTCTCTTGAGAACTTGTTTTCTTTGATATAATCATCTGCTAAATCTTTTATTCTTGTGCTTTGTAATCTTTCAGCTTTTAGTCTTTTCATTTCTTTCTCCTATCTATAAATTTTTTGTATTATTTTTTGATAAAATACTAACATATTTAAATTGTGTAGTTAATATATATTTTAGTACAAAAGAGCTTAATTGTCAATGTTTTTGAAAGTTATTTTATAAAAACTTGCAGATTTTATCTAGTTTTAACCTAAAATAGTCAAAAATTTGTTAAAATATGAATTTTTTGCACTTAAATCTTGAAAGGAATATCTTTAGATGAATAAAATAAAAATTGTTATTTGTTTTGTTGTATTAATATATATGTCGATATGTCTTGTGCCTTATGCAAATTTTGTTATAAGAAAAAATCAAGCAGGGCAGAGTGCAGAAACTTTTGTTCCAGAACTTTTTGAAAATACAGAGATAAGCACGGACTTGGATATGCAAGAATTTGTTTTGTATGACCTTGGCACAGACACGATTATAACACTAAGCGAAAAAGAATTTTTGATAGGTTCGCTTGCAAGCGAGATGACTGCGACGGTTAAAGAAGAGGCACTAAAGGCACAATGTGTAGCTTCTTATTCATATTATTCTTATCTCAGAGAGCAAAACAAAAGCCAAGAATATCACATTGAGTTCAACTCGCTTAGCAACCAAGTATACACAAATTCAGAAAATCTAAAGACTCTTTGGGCAGAGGACTACGACAAGAACTATGAATATTTTAGTCAGATTATAGACAGTGTATACGGCGAAACGCTTGTTTATAACGGAGAAATTGCCTGTTCTAGTTTTTTTACTGTTTCTAACGGAAACACAGAGAGTGCACTTGATATGTGGGGAGAGGACATACCATATCTCGTTGCAGTTGCAAGCCCCTATGATGCGTATGCAAATGGAATTGAAAGCACAATTGATTATACACCTGTAAATGTAAAAGAAATTTTGGCAGACAATTGGGAATATGCAGATTTTGACTACACAATGCCATATAGTGACTGGTTTTCGGAAATAGAATATACCACTGGAGCGTCTGTTGTGTCGCTAAATATTTGTGGTTTTAGTGTGACAGGCGATGAACTAAGAAAAGCATTTTCTCTCTCAAGCCCTTGTTTTGAAATTAGTTATGACGGAGAAAAATTTGTTTTTACGAGTAAAGGGCAGGGTGGTTTTGTTGGAATGAGCAAGACTGGTGCAAGCTATATGGCGGCAGAGGGTGCAAGCTACAAAGAAATTTTGGCGTGGTATTTTAGCGGAACAACTATTGCCAAGGAATAAAGAATTTTTGTTATTTGCCCACACAAAAGCGTGAGAAAACATTGTTCACTAGTGCTTCACTAACTTTTTCACCTTTGAGTTCTAGCAGAGCAGAAATAGACTCTTCCACAAGAACTGTCACAGCGTCAAGAGTTAGACCGTTTTCTAAGTCATTATGTGCCTGTTCAGTTGCGGTTTTTGCTCGTGTAACAGCTTCTTTTTGTCTGTCAGTGCACAGCTCGGCAGAGCCTGTTTGGACTTTTCCGAGTCCTAACATTTTTTCTAAAAGTTCTTTGAGCTCGTCCAATCCAATACCGCTTTTTGCTGATATAAAAAGGCGATGTTCGATGTTTTTTGAGATATAGTCGTTGTCAATTTTTGGGCACAAATCGTTTTTGTTTATAATCGCAATTGTTGGGCGATTTTGGCAAAGTTCAATAAGTTCTAAATCGTCTTTTTGAAGTTCTTGAGAAGAGTCGAAAACTGCGAGGACAAGTTCAGCCGAACCGAGCCTGTCTTTTGCGAGCTTAACACCTATTTTTTCAACAGGGTCATCAGTGCTTCTGATGCCAGCAGTGTCTGCCAAAATCAGAGGAATATCGCCAAGCATAACTCTCTCTTCCACAACATCTCTAGTTGTGCCAGCAATTTCTGTTACTATCGAACGCTCACAGCCTGATAGCATATTCATAAGAGTGGATTTACCTGCGTTTGGTCGCCCTGCTATAACTGTGTTTATGCCGTCACGATAAATTTTTCCGCTGTCAAAATCTCTTATCATCTTGTCAAGATTTTCGTTTATTTCGGATAATTGACAAATCAATTTTGTTTCGTCAACTTGTGGTACATCATCGTCTGGGTAGTCTGCCCACGCAGACAAATCTCCGCCAATATCAACAAGTTTTTCCAGAATTTTGTCTATGTTTTTCGAGAGTTTTCCTTCTTTAACACTCATTGCAGCCTCGTGAGTTCTTTGCGATGTTGCAGAAATCAGCTCGCTTATTGCTTCGGCTTGAGAGAGGTCAATTTTTCCGTTTAAAAAGGCTCTCTTGGTAAACTCGCCTTGCATGGCATGGCTTGCTCCAGCTTGTATCACAGCATCTAAAACCCTTTGTGATGTGTATGTTCCGCCGTGGCAAGAAATTTCTACAACATCTTCACCCGTAAAACTTTTTGGTGCAATAAAATTTAGGGCGACAACTTCGTCTATCAAATTTTTTTGGCTGTCGTATACCTTGCCATAACTTGCGGTATAAGATGGCAGTTCAGAGATTTTTTTGCTACCCTTAAACACTTTGTCGGCAATCTCTCTTGCTTTGTTTCCAGAAATTCTGATTACGGCAATTCCACCGAGTCCTTTTGCGGTGCTGATTGCTGCTATGCTTGTGCTGTTTATATTTGCCATGGCTTTCAACCTCTTTCGTTTTCTTAACACTATATATTGATTTGGTTTTTATAATTCACTCTATATTTTTATATTCTATCATTTTTTTATTATTTTTTCAATATATTATAGAATTTTATATTTTTTTATGCTATACTTAATCTGTTTATATCGTGAAAAAAATAACAGAAAGGCCTATAAAAATGTCTTATATAATATTGTTCTCGTTGATGTTCATATTTTTTGCATTGTGGTTTGCGTTTAAAATTGCACCACAAGAAGAAAGTTTTTCTATACCTAGCTTAATTATTTATCTGATTGTTTTTATATCTATATTAAAACTGCCAGTTGCTTTTTATATGCAGGGCTTTGAGAGCGATGTTGGACTGTTTGTCGCTTGGGGCGATTTGTGTAATAATGTTGGATTTAATAATGTGTATTTTCAGGATGAAATATATTTAGACTATCCACCGCTATATCTATATGTTTTGGCGTTCTTAGATAGAATAAGAGATTTTTTGGCTGTTCCGTTTGCCGATATTTCTTTTTATACCATGCTGATAAAAGTTCCAGCGATAATTGCAGATGCTGTGATAGCCTATCTTTTATACAAAACTGCAAAGAAAAAATTTAGTAATAGTCATTCTATATACCTAAGTTTGCTATATTTGTTAAATCCACTTTCACTTGTCAACAGTGCTGTGTGGGGACAAATTGACTCGATAATGCTTTTGATTTTACTATATTCGCTAATAAAATTAAACCAAGACAAATTTGTTTTTTCGGGCATTTTCTTGGGGCTTGGCATACTCCTAAAACCACAAATGCTGATTTTTGTACCTGTCTTTTTGTTCTATACAATTTTCAAAAAGAATTTTTGGGGACTCTTAAACGGCATAACAGCCACGGTTGCAACTATACTTATTTTAGCTTTGCCATTTACACAGAGTTTCGATTTTTCTTGGCTTATAGAGCAATATGCATCTACAATTGATTATTATAATTATTATAGTGTTAACGCATATAACTTTTTGTCGCTTATCGGACTCAACTGGGTTGCACTGCCAGAGGGCGATTTTTTCTCGGCAGTTCTCTCTGTTGCGGCACCGACAATTGCGACGATACTTTGCGGAGTATATATGTATTTTAACAAAGAAAAATACAGTGTTTTTACCGCTGCGGCACTTATTATGGCGACCACGTTTATGTTTGCAACAAAGATGCACGAGAGATATTTGTTCCCAACTGTTTTTCTTGTTTTATTTGCATTTTTGATGAACAAAGACAAAAAGTTTTTGTACACATTTATTGCTTTTTCGGTGGCAAATTATCTCAATGTTGCCATAATTCTTTATATGTGGCTAGATTTTACCGTGCAAACAAATGCTTATGTCGTTATAGTTTCGGCAATAAATTTTGGTGTGTATATATATTTTATGTACTTAATTTTTATAGGCTACAAGCTTGCACCGCTCAAAATAGAAACATCTTTTTTACAGAAATTTATCCCTCCCAAAATGTCGATTAAAATTGAAAATGTAGATAGAAAACTACACAAAAGAGATTTTATCGTTATTGTTTTGATAACAGGATTTTATGCAGTTTTTGCATTTTGGGAATTGGGCTCAAACACAATGGTTAGCAGTTCTTGGACACCTGCGACTGGCGAGTCTACTGTTGTTGAAATTTTGGGTGAGTCGGACACATTTTTGTATCTAAGTGGAATGGAAAAGGCTGACGATGGCGAAACGGTTATTGGGTCTGATTTTACGGTAGAATTTTCTGCTGATGGTGTTTATTACGAAAATGCACAAAATCTTTCAGAAACTCAAGCTGTTTACACATGGAAAGAGCTTTCTATCTCTACGAGTTATAGATACATCAAAATAACAGCAAATTCGGACAATTCTTTGTTAACAGAAATTGCATTTCGCTCAACAGATGGACAAAGCCTTGTTTCTCTCAGCGACACAGAGGTGGCATCTTATGCCCTTATAGACGAGCAAGAACTTGTTCCTCTCTATCCAGGATATTACGACTCAATGTATTTTGATGAGATTTATCATGCGAGAACAGCCTACGAGCATCTTTTGGGACTTGACCCTTACGAAACAACGCATCCACCACTTGGCAAAATGATTATATCGTTTTTTATTACAATTTTTGGAATGACTCCTTTTGGTTGGCGTTTTGCTGGGGCACTTTTCGGTGTTTTGATGTTGCCTGTTTTCTATCATATTCTTAAAAGGCTCTTTGGCTCAAGCTTTTTTGCAAGCTGTGGAACAATGCTTTTTGCCTTTGATTTTATGCATTTTACTCAAACAAGAATTGCAACAATAGACACCTATGCAGTGTTTTTTATATTGCTGATGTACGATGCGATGCTTATATTTTTGCAAAAGGATATAACAGAAAACAAACTAAAAAATCTTGTGATACCGCTTGCGTTGTCAGGACTATTTATGGGACTTGGCATAGCGTCTAAATGGACGTGTGCCTATGGTGCGGTTGGGCTTGCCGTCTTGTTCTTTACAAAACTATTTATTAGTTATAGAAGAAGTTTTGTTAAAAAAGCCACTCTAACAAGAATTTTGCACCTCTGTCTTGTCTGCCTTGCTTTCTTTGTTGCGGTGCCATTTGCTATTTATTTTGCATCTTATTTGCCAATAATTTTACTAAACGAAAATTGCACAAATATAATGACTGAGTTTGTTAATTGGCAAGTGTTTATGTTTGAATATCATTCTGGACTTGTGGCAGAGCACTATTTTGCCTCGCCTTGGTACGAATGGCCTTTGGTTATTCAAAATATTTGGTATTTTATCTCAAATAATTATCAGGGAACAGGAAAAGTCAGCACTATTTCTTGTTTCGGAAATCCTGTGATTTGGTGGACAGCTCTTGTCGGTTTTATTTATACTTGCGTTCACGCATTTAAAAAAAGGACTCACGAAACAGTTTTTGTTTTAGTAGGCTTTATGTCGGTTTATCTTCCTTGGGTTCTTGTGCCACGTCTAACATTTATTTATCATTATTTTACGGCAGTTCCGTTTATAATTTTCGGCTTAATATATTTGTTTACAAGGCTCAATCAATCGCCTAGCTTGAGCAGAAATGTCATAGAAATTGCAAATGTAAAAATCAGCGTTTTAAAAATGATAGTTTTGGCATTTGTTATAATAAACTTTTTGTTGTTTGTGCTTTTCTACCCAGCAATATCTGGCTCACCAACAACAAGAGAATATCTTTCTTTCTTAAAATGGCTCCCAGATTGGGTGTTGGCATAACAAAAAATTGGCAGACAAAAAAATGTCTGCCAATTTTTTTATGTGTGCCAACCGCTAATCTCGCCACGCTCAATAGCACCAGAGATTTTGGCTTTTATATCAGGGAATTTTTTCTGTAAATCGTCTATAAAATCAGTCATTTCTGCCCTTTTTGTTCCGCCGTCCACTGGGCAGGCAGATTTAACAACTGGCAAATTCAGCTTTCTCACGATTTTTCTAACTTGCTTGTCCTCACAAAAAATCAATGGTCTAATCATTGTTATGTCTTTTCTGGAAAGATAGGTGACAGGCGAAAAACAGGCGATGTTTCCGCCATAGAACATATTCATAAAAAATGTTTCAATTGCGTCATCGCCATGGTGGCCAAGGGCGATTTTGTTGCAATCGTATTCATTGCACAAGTCGTGGAGCATACCACGCCTCATTCTTGCACATAAACTGCAAGGATTTTTTTCTTTTCTGTCATCAAAAATAATTTTGCCAAGTTCGGTTCTTTTGATGTGATAAGGAATTTTTAGTCTGCGACAAAGTTCTTCAATTTCAGAAAAATCTGTCTGTTTATTTTCAAAACAAGGGTCGATTGTTACTGCGACAATCGAAAAATCTTCTTTATAGTATCGTTTTAGCGAGTGCAATGCAACCAAAAGAAAAAGTGAGTCCTTGCCACCGGAAACACCGACGGCAATTCGGTCACCTTTTTTTATCATATCATATTTTTGCACAGCAGCTCTAACAAAGCTCATAGTTTTTTCCATGTGTGGGATATCCTCTTTTTGTTATTTGTGGGTAGCTGGCGATGAGAGTTGAGAACACAAAATTTTTAAGTACAAAGCAATAATTACTTTGTTTTTTCTTCTAGTTTTACTTCAGCAGTTTTCTCTTCTGGTACTACTTCAGCGGTTTTTTCTTCTGGTGTTACTTCAGCGGTTTTTTCTTCTGGTACTACTTCAACAGTTTTCTCTTCTGGTACTACTTCAGTAGTTTTCTTTTCTGGTGTTACTTCAGCAGTTTTTTCTTCTTGCTTTACTTCTTCTGTGTTTTCAAAAAATGCTGTGTAGTCCTCGCTAGAAATTTTTGTTTCAGAGATATCCTCTGTTTCAATTTCGTCTGCAATACGTTTTTTTGGTAGAAGTGAAAGAATTTTTTCTTTTGTTTTTTGGAAAAATTCTTTTATTTTTTTAGAGATATCAGACTCTTGTTGGGTTATTTCTTCTTGTGCTACGTCAGCAATTATTTCAGCTTGTGGTTCTTCTTTGACTACCTCGGCTTTAGGTTCTACCTTAGGCTTTTCTTTGTCTATCTCGGCTTTAGTTTCTACCTTAGGTTCTTCTTTAGCTACCTCGGCTTTAGTTTCTTCCTTAGGTTCTTCTTTAGCTATCTCGGATTTAGTTTCTACCTTAGGTTCTTCTTTGGCTATCTCGGATTTAGTTTCTACCTTAGGTTCTTCTTTGACTATCTCGGATTTAGTTTCTACCTTAGGTTCTTCTTTGACTACCTCGGCTTTAGTTTCTACCTTAGGTTCTTCTTTGATTACCTCGGCTTTAGTTTCTTCCTTAGGCTCTTCTTTAACTACCTCAGTTTGGGTTTCTTCTGGGCTTGGGGTGACAATTGCGTCTGACAGTGGAGCTGTTTCTGTTACAATTGGAATTACTGGTGTAAAGCCCTCAAAAATAATGATAGCCTTGTCGTTTAGGCATTCTTCCAATTTTTCTTGGCTCTTAACTGTCCAACTTACCTCTGGTAGTTTAAAAAATTTCGTCATCAAATTGAGTCCAAAACGATTTCTTTCGTTACAATCATAAGCTATGTACTGTGGTCTAGCGATAAGGTTTGGGAACATATTTCTTGTGAAAAATGCATCGACCGCACCAATGCCGTAGTCGCCTGTTTTGTATGGGTACATAAGGAGTCCACGTATGTATTTTGGGCGATGGTTTTTGAACCAGTCCACAATTAGCGGGTCAAAAGATTGCACAGTAAAAGCACCCTCGTAGTTATCAAGCAAAAAGGCAGTTTTTCGGCAAAGCACTTGCCACTCTGCACAGGCTTTTAGCTCTACGATAAGCGGAACTTTTCCAGAAACAAGGTTTAGTGTTTCTATAAATAGCGGAACTTTTTCCTTTGTTCCAAAAAGTCCAAATCTCAAGATTTGGTAATAGGCAAAAGCTTCGATAGGTTTATCAATTCCAAAGGCACGTTTTGTGCTGTCATCGTGGAAAACAACCACGTTTCTGTCTTCCGAAAGCCTAACGTCAAGCTCAATTCCGTAGTTATTATCAACAGCGTTTTGAAAAGCTGGCAATGTGTTCTCTATGATATCGCCACCGTGCAAACCTCTGTGAGCAAAAAGAAAAGACGATAGTTCTTTTATGTCTTTTCTTCTTTTAAAAGATGGGCAGATAAACAAAAGCAGTAACAAAAGAACTGCTAATAATAAAATCATCAAAATGCTTAAATATTGCATAAATATAATCCCTTCACGTTTTAAAAAACTTACTAATACTATTATGCAACAAAATCGAAAAAAAAACAAGTGCTTTTTTTGTAAAATTGACACATTTTTCTTTTAAAAGCATAAAATGTTTAAGAGAAAGAAATAAGGAGGTCATTTATATGCCAGAAAATACCAACGAACAAGGCTGTTTCAAAGAAGCTGTCTGCATTGATGCCATGCGAATTTACGACAGTTGTTCCGACAAAGACTGCATCGAGGACTCACGAGTGCTGTTCACAAAATGTGTGCAGGACCTAGTTGACTCTGCAACAAATGTAAGGGTGAAAGATGCAAAGGTTATAACAGTTTTTGTTGACCTACAATCAATTCCGTTTAACAGAGGTTTTTATTCAGTAGACATGACATTTTTCTTTGATGTTTGCCTAGAGCTTTTCACATCGCCGCTTCATCCGCCACAAATTGTCAGCGGTATCACAGTTTTCAACAAAAAAGTGATATTATATGGCAGTGAGGGCAACGTAAAAGTATTTACATCAGCCGAGTGCGC
>JAWXUN010000050.1:0-9898 GCA_044426425.1 Clostridia bacterium
GAGTTGTTATTTATGAGCAAAAAACCAAATGTATTGATTTTTTTTACTGACGACCAACGTCACGACACAATTCATGCCATGGGCAATGATGAGATAATCACGCCAAATCTTGACGAATTTTCTAAAGATTGTATCGCATTTACACAAGGGCACATAATGGGCGGAACTTGTGGTGCTGTTTGTATGCCAAGCCGTGCTATGCTACAAACTGGCAGAGATTTGTTCTCTTTGCACAGCACTGGCAGAAGAAACGGAGCTTTTATTCCAACAGAGCACACAACACTGCCAGAATGTCTAAAACAAAACGGATATCACACCCACCATATCGGAAAATGGCACCAAGACAGAGCATCTTTCCACCGTTCTTATAGCAATGCGGACAGAGTTTTTGGCTTTCACAAAAACGGACAATGGTATGGCTCGATGGGCGGACACTTCAATCCATGCCTTTTGGACTTTGACCCAACTGGAAAATATGACGCAGAGCATAGCTATCATTTAGATGAAAATCACGAAAAAATTCCAGCAGATTTTGGAACAGGAAAAGTCCACTCAACTGATATTTTCTGCGACGCAGCTGTTGATTTGATATCAAATTATGATAACGAAAAGCCACTTTATTTGTACCTTTCTATGGTTGCCCCACACGACCCAAGAACCGCACCCCCTGAGTTTGAGGAAATGTATAACACACAAAATGTGTCAACTCCACAAAACTTTATGCCACTGCACCCATTTGACAATGGAGAGCTATATAACAGAGATGAACAGCTTGAGTTTTTCCCACGCACAAAACAAGCAGTAAGGCGACATATCGCTGATTATTATGGTATGATTTCTCACATTGATAACCGTTTTGGTGATGTTATTAAAGCACTCAAAGACAAAGGAATGTATGACGATACTATAATTATTTTTGCTGGCGACAACGGTCTCGCTTTGGGACAGCATGGACTTATGGGAAAACAAAGTATGTACGAACACAGCATAAGAGTCCCTTTGATGCTCAAACCAGTTGGTGAGTACACAGCGAGGCACACAGATGCTTTTGCGTATCTTTTTGACATTTTCCCTACTATTTGCGATATGTGCGGAGTTGAAAAACCAGAGTCGGTAAATGGCAAAAGTTTTGTTGATATTCTAAACAACAAAAAAGAAAATGTTCGTGAAGATATTTTCTCTGCATACAGAAATATACAAAGATGCTATAAAAATCATAAGTACAAAATTATCGAATACTATGTAAAAGGCAAGACAATCACTCAACTTTTTGACCTAGAAAACGATAAAATAGAATTAAACAACCTAGCAGAAAAAGAAGAATACAAAGATATTTTAGACGAGATGAAAGAGAAACTTAAAAAATCACAAATTAAATATAACGACCCTCTAGTCACACTTCCAAAAGAAGTTTTAGAGCTAGATGTTTGGTGAGGTATAGAAAATGAATTATAATATTTTAGACTTTGGGGCAGTGTGCGACAGCATGACATTGTGCACTTGTGCGATACAAAAAGCTATTGACACTTGTTCGCAAAATGGCGGAGGAACTGTTTTCTTTCCAAACGGAACATACTTAACAGGAAGTATTTATCTCAAAAATAATGTTATGCTTGAGCTAGAAATTTCTGCCGTAATTTTGGGCAGTCCAAACAGAGAAGATTATCCAAGAGATACACATAAAATTATGTATAAAAAAGAAGCCCACATGGACGCTTGCCTTTTCTTTGCAAAAGACTGCGAGAACATCGGCTTCAAAGGTTTTGGAACGCTTGACGGAAACGGAGCAAGTCACGACAAGGACAGACGTGCTATGCTTTGTAGATTTTTGAATTGCAAAAATATTAAAATTGAAAATATAAAAATGCGTGCTCCAGGCTCGTGGACAAATGCATTTTTGGCTTGCGAAAACATATTTGTGCGAGGTATAGATATTTTTAGTCGTGCAAACCACAATGGTGACGGACTAGACTTTGACGCTTGCAACAATGTTATAGTATCAGATTGCAGCTTTGATTGTAGCGACGACTGCATCTGTTTACAAAATTCTTTTAAAGACAGAGTTTGTTCAGATATAGTTGTAACAAACTGTACTTTCTGTAGTAAATGGGCAGGCATGAGGATAGGTCTTTTGAGCGTTGGCGATATCGAAAATCTTTCGGTTAGCAACTGCGTTTTTAAAAATCTTGATTGCAGTGGATTAAAAATTCAATCTGCCGAGGGTGCAAGCATCAGAAACATGACTTTCACAAATTTAGTGATGAAAAATGTTTTAAGACCAATTTTTATGACACTAAACCAATACAGAGAGCACGTTGACTTGGTCGATGAAGAAATAGAAAACATGAGTGTCTTAGAAAACATGATTTTTACAAACATCATTGCAAATAACACAGAAGAAGAGCATTTTTCAGATGTGCCAGAACAACCACAATGCTTTGTTTTTGACAGCATTGACGGCGGAAAAATCAAAAACATCACCCTAAAAAATGTTGTCTATAACTTGCTTGGCAAAGAAAATTATTCTCGTGAGGGAGAAATTCCACAACACATTGGCGTAAGAGCCGAGGGCAGAAACTACAAAGGCGACTTGCCTTGTTACGGAATTTTTGCAAGAAATGTGGAGAATTTAAAGCTATCAGACATAAACATTAAAACCATAAAAAAAGACAACAGAGAGCAAAATTATTTTATTAATGTTGATTAAATATAATTAAGAAATCGCTACAATAAATTTAAGTGAAAAGTGAAGAGTTAATAAGTAAAAAGTAAAAATCCTGAGTATTGCTACTCAGGATTTTTGGTAC
Organism: Clostridia bacterium; assembly: GCA_044426425.1. Classification (GTDB taxonomy): domain Bacteria; phylum Bacillota; class Clostridia; order Oscillospirales; family Acutalibacteraceae; genus SIG603. The sequence continues at coordinate 2,808 of JAWXUN010000050.1, forward strand.
CCTCGATAGGAATTGAACCTACGCACACGGTGTCGGAAACCATCGCTCTCTCCACTGAGCTACAAGGGCTTTTTTTATTTTAGTTTTTCTATCTGCATTTTTTCCGATTTTTCTAATTCATTCAAAACTCTTCTTTTGTCCCTTGCACTTGCGAGTCTATAAAGAACGATGAATTTTTTTTCATCGTCTTTTAACTCTGTCATTGATGCAGGAGTTTTTTTGTTTACACTAATACTAACTTGGTTTGGCAAACTGTCGCTAAAATAGGCAGCACTGCTCTCTTGTGTTAACAAATATTCTGGACTAACATTGAATATTTTGCTCAATATCAAGATACTTTTCATGCTTGGCTCTGTTGTTCCAGATTCGTAATAAGAATAAGCAGAACGAGTTAAATGAAGTTTTTCAGCAACAAATTCTTGCGTTAAACCATTATTTTCTCTAAGTTCTCTCAAAAGTATCCCAAACCTATTATTTACTGATTTCATTAAAAGCACCTCAAAAAATTCACTCTTGTTATAGCAACTTGATTATTATTAGGTTTATAAATAATTGAGCAGAATTTATGCCACTTAGTTAAGGGCTTAATAATATTCATGCTACTATATATATAATTTAGTATACTAAATTATATATTACAATTAAAGTAAAGGTAAGTTTTTTTCACCCGATTTCACAAATTCAGGCTAAGATTATTTCAAAATCTTATTTATAATTTGACTTTGTTTTTTTTGTGTGTTATAATTTTATTATCTACATAATAAATTCTTAATTTTGCTATTTTGAAAACGAAAGGTTGCATAATTTTTTTATGCATAACAGGTCTATCAATGAGCTCACAAAACACAGAAAAATTAAACAGCACATACTTTTTGTCATATATACCTTTTTTGTTTTTGCTCGCAATTCCACACATCAAAAAAACAGAAGGTCAAGAAAAGCGTTTTTTAAAACTACACTACAAACAAGGAAAAATTCTTAGCATAATCGGTATAGTTATATTTCTTTTAGACAATATAAATGCATATATTCTGATAAATTTCTTGCCTTTTTTGGCATATATAATCATCGGCTACGTCCTATCTGTCGCATGGATTTTGTGGCTAAGTTTGATTATAAAAGGTATGCTTAACACCGTAAAAGGAAAGCACAAACCTTTGCCATTATTCAAAAAAATCACGAGAGGTATTCTATGAATATAACAGTTATTGGCCCTGGCAGATGGGGCTCGTTTATTGCATGGTATCTATCCGAAATTAATCATAGTGTTACTCTTTATGGCAGAAAAAATTCTGATAATTTTAAAAAAATTTCTCAATTAGATAACAAATTTTCTCTCACATCTTCCCTCTCTAGCATCAAAGAAAGTGACATAATTGTGATTTCTGTAAACTCACAGGGTTTTCGTGGATTGATGACAGAAATTAAAACTCTTGATTTAAAGGACAAATATTTTGTGCTGTGCATGAAAGGCATTGAGATTGAAAGCGACAAAAGACTCTCTGAAATTGCGAGCGAATACCTCGACAATTCTTGCTCTGTTTCTGTTTGGCTAGGTCCTGGGCACGTTCAAGAATTTCAGTCTGGCATTCCAAATTGCATGGTTATAGACAGCGAAAATGAGGAGTCTAAAAAATTTTTAGTCAGCGAATTTTCTAGCAATTTAATCAGATTTTACTATGGAAACGATTTGATTGGAAACGAGATTGGTGCGGCTGCAAAAAATGTTATTGGCATAGCTGCTGGAATGCTTGATGGACTTAAACTCTCAACGCTCAAGGGTGCTTTGATGTCACGAGGAACGAGAGAGATTGCTAGGCTCATCAAAATGCTTGGTGGAAACGAAAATTCTGCCTACGGTCTTTGCCATTTGGGTGACTACGAGGCAACTGTTTTTTCTAAATACAGCCACAACAGAATGTTTGGCGAAAAGGTTGTTTTGGGCGAAACTTACACAGACTTGGCAGAGGGATATTTCACTGTTAAAGCATTGGTGGAGATTGGAAAAAAATTATCTGTCGATTTGCCAATTTGCAATGCAGTATACAAAGTTTTGTACGAAAACTCAAGCGTACAAGACACAATCTTCACCCTGTTTTCAAGAAGTATAAAAGAAGAATTTTATGAATAAAAATACAAATATATAGCAATAATAACAATAAAAAAGGTGGTAAAAAAATGAAAGCTATTCACGTAACAAAAGAAACATTTGAGTCAGAAGTTTTAAACGCAAAAGTTCCTGTTCTTGTTGATTTTTGGGCATCTTGGTGTGGCCCTTGTCAAATGATTGCTCCAACTCTTGACGAAATTGCAGATGAATTTGACAGTGTAAAAATCTGCAAAATCAATGTTGATGAACAAGGCGAACTCGCAAGACAGTTTGCTGTTCTCTCTATCCCAACACTCTTGGTTTTTAACGAGGGAAAAGTGACAAATAAATCTCTTGGCGCAATTCCAAAAGACGATATTCTTGACATTTTAGGTTTATAATATGTATGATATCTTAATAATCGGTGCTGGCCCTGCTGGACTAACTGCTGGGATTTATGCCTCTCGTGCCGGAAAATCTGTTCTTATCCTAGAGCAAAAAACCGTAGGCGGACAGATAATAAGCACACCAAGCATAGAAAACTACCCAGCTATCAAAAATATCTCTGGCTTGGATTTTGCAAAAGATTTGTCTGAACAGGCTATCGCTCTGGGTTCACTTATCAAAAACGAAAAAGCACTTAAAGTTATAGACGAAAAAGACTACAAAACTGTTAAAACTAGACGAAACGAATATCAGTCAAAGGCTGTAATTCTCGCAACTGGTGCAAAAAATCGCCCTTTGGGACTAGAGAACGAAGAGCTTTTGATAGGCTCTGGTGTTTCTTATTGTGCAACTTGCGACGGTGCTTTTTTCTCTGGAAAAGACGTGGCAGTTGTCGGTGGCGGAAGTACCGCTTTGGACGATGCACTTTTCTTGTGCGAATACTGCAAGTCGGTCACTCTTATTCACAGACGTGATGCTTTTCGTGGTGAAGAACACTTGGTTTCTATTCTGAAAACAAAGAAAAATATAAATTTTAAACTAAATAGCGTAATCACAAAATTGCACAGCGACGGACTTTTAAGTGGAATAACTGTCAAAGATATTTTGACAGAAAAAGAGGATATTCTTGACATTTCTGGTTTGTTCATCGCAATTGGTCAAATGCCTGACAACAAAGCTTTTAGCGATATTGCAAAGACAGATAACTACGGCTATTTAATAGCTGATGAGTCTTGCAAAACGGAAACATCTGGCATTTTTACCGCTGGTGATTGCCGAACAAAAAGCATCAGGCAACTGACAACAGCCACGGCGGACGGCACAATCTCTGCCCTATTAGCCTGTGAATACATCAACAGTTTATAAAAAATATTTTTAAGGATATCGCATTTTTTGCGATATCCTTATTTTTTTATTCCATAATTATGTCTATATCTATGCTAAATTCTGTTTGATTAACCTGATATTTTGGGTCGATTTCTTTTGGTCCACAGCTTGACGAGCCTATACCACTCATTTTTCCGTCTATGCACAAAACTGTATAATCTGACTTTTCTATCTCAAAATTATGTCTTGACTCTGTCAACATTTCTTGAGTATATTCTGATGCGTTGAAAGAGAAATTTTCTGCAAAAACTTTTAGTGCAAAATCGTCCTCATTAGATACCGCCAAACTGTCACAGCCCCAGCGACTTCCGTTTTCTTGTGGCACGATATAGTCTATGTGAGTTTCTGAAACTTTTGTTTTGAACCTACCATAATGAGATGAATGGTGCTTGTCCACATAACTCTCGTATGGGCCATAGCCAAAATAATCTATGCTACTAAAACTTTTTGGCATGAATAATCTTAACCCAAACCTTGGCAAAAATGGCAAATAATCTTTTCTTTTTACATCAAAATGAATGTTAATTCTGCCGTCTGAATAAATGTTCCAAAACGCTAAAATCTCTAGCAAACGCTCTCTATAATTCGCCAAAACAGAAAGCTCGGTCTTGATAGTTACAAAGCCATCGCCATCAATAATCTCTGTTTTGTATGCCTTGATTATCGGCTTGTCATAGCCAGCACGATGCCACTTTGCACTTGCATTTGTGTCGCTACCAGTTGGAGCTCGCCAAATATTATACTCCATTGGCTTATCAATAATTGAAACATTGTCTTTGACGATTTTGTCAAAATTCGCCTTTAGTTTATTATATGTATATTTAAAATTTTGTCCGCTTATAAAGATAAATTTATCGTTTTCTTTGATACTTATTCCGTCACTTTTTGGGCTGTTAAAAGAAATTTTGTTTGTATTTTTTAGAAGAAATTCGTCAAAACCATATTCAAAATCTTTGCTGATAAATGCTGTTTCTTTTTTTGATTTATATATAATTCTTAAGAAAACTTTGCCGTCTTTTGGCATTGTAAACGGAATTTTTATATCTCTAAACGAGTGAGGTGAAACGTCTAAATCGTCAATCACTCCAGTTTCACAAACTTCTGCATTTCTGCTAATTTCGTATTCTATGTATACAGTATCACGGAGATTTAAGAAATCGTATTTATTATTAATTCTAAAAATTTTGTTTTCTATATCCAAAACCTCTGCCCTAACTGGTCTTGCACCCTGTTTCCATTCAAGAAGTCCAGTAGAAACAGTTCTGTCTGGCGGAATAATTCCATCAAGACAATTTTCGCCACCACTTGTTGGGTCATCGCCCCAGTCGCCACCATAATAATAAATTTCTTTGCCATCGTTTGTTCTGCCCATAAGCACAGAGTGGTCACACCATTCCCAAAGAAAACCACCAGCCAATCCATCGTATTGATAAAAATTCTCGAAATAATCTTCTACGTTTCCAGGCGAGTTTCCCTTTGAGTGCAAAAACTCTGACACTACCATTGGTCTGCCTGTTTTTTGCAAATGATTGTCAAAATAATCTTCCATTTTTTCTTTAGTTGGATAATTTAACAGATGAACATCTATATTTGAAAGGTCATTTTTGTGGCCTGTCGCCTGACAGTACACTGCATCATAATGAGTGATAAAGTCTTTGTCAAAACTCTTTATCCAAGCCGCAGCTTTTTCTAAATTCACACCAAAACCAGCCTCGTTACCAAGCGACCAAATCAAAACACAGGCACAGTTTTTGTCACGCATTACTCCTCTTTGGACTCTATCTATTGTCGTTTTTTCATAAACAGGGTCGTTTGATAAGATACAATAATTGTCATTTGTTACAAACTCACAGGTATTTGCAGAGATAAAATTCCAGTTAGTGTCATACAAGCCCATTGTGCCATTTGCCTCGTAATCGCACTCGTCCATGATATACATACCATATTCGCTACAATATTGGGTGAGCCAAGGAGCGTTTGGATAATGACTTGTACGGATGCCGTTAAAGTTATGTGTTTTCATCATCTCTAGGTCTTTGAGGAACTGCTCACGGCTTATGGTATAGCCAGTTTTTGCATCGGCATCGTGTCGGTTTATACCCTTGATTTTGATGATAACATCGTTTACATAGAGCGAAGCGTTTTTAATTTCGTACTTATGCACACCAATTTTTTGTACAATTGTTTCGTCTTTCGTACTAAAAACAGCTGTGTATTGAAGCGGTTCTTCTGCGTTCCACAAATAGGCATTTTCTATTTCAAAGAAAATTTTCTCTGAAAAATCGTCCTCCAAAACTTTCTTTCCAAAAGGGTCAAAAAGACAGATATTGCAGTTTTCTACCTCGCCACTCCACGATGCATCTATGCTGACAGTCGCATTTTTGTATGAACTATCTAAATCCGTTTTAACATAATAATCTCTTATGTGATTTTTTGGTCTTGAAATAATGTATACATCACGAAAAATTCCATACATTTTTAATTGGTCTTGTGCCTCAAAATACGAACCTGTGCAGTATTTGAGAACAAGCACAGCAAGCTTATTTTCGCCCTCCACAAGATAATCACTTATGTCAAACTCACTTGTAGACCTAGAAACTTGCCCATATCCAACAAATTTTCCGTTTATCCAAACATATTTGCAAGAACTCACGCCCTCAAAATTTAGATAATTTTTCATCTTTAGTTCATCAGCGGTCATGTTGAAATATTTTACATAAGCACCACTTGGGTTTTCGTCTGGCACATAAGGAGGGTCAAACGGAAAAGTATATCTAAAACAAGAATACTCGTTGCGGTCGTAGCCAATCATATTCCAACAAGACGGAACAGTGATTGTGTCGTAGGCATACGGCGATTTGTAGTCTAAGTCGAAAAAATTTTCTACATCATAAGGGCTTGGATATAGATGAAAGCTCCAATTGTCACCCGAGAGCATTTTAACACGCTCTGAGTTTTCCATATATGTAAACTCTTTGTTTTGTGGAGAAGTTGGCACATAATAAGCCCTTGGCTCGCAATCGTTAACATGAATAGTTTCTGGGTTTTCGTAATACTTTTCAAACAACATAATGAACTCCTTTCAAGTTCGTACTAATCTAATATGATATAACTGTATAATAAACCTAAAAATCAATTTTGTCAAGCAAAAGTTTTATCAAAATTGTTCAAGTGAATTTATTGACTTATTTTTCTTTTTATTTTCTAATATTTTTTGTTTATCGGTCAATACTCTAAATATCACAGTGTTTTTGAGAGGAATAAAAAAAATAATGACTTTAGCAGAAATTGATATAAAAACAGACTCTATGCTTTTTGCCACTGGTGCTGTTTCTTATCCTATTTTAGAAATTCTTTGGCGAGGTTATTCACATTTTTCTATGGCGATTGCCGGTGGATTATGCCTTGTTTTTATCAACAAATTTTGTTGTGAAAAATTTTGTGACAAGCCTATGTATTTGCGTTGTTCTCTTGGCTCGCTAATAATCACATCTATTGAACTGATTGTTGGCTTGATTGTAAACAAGGTTTTTTTCTTGAATGTTTGGGACTATTCCACCTTGCCTTTTAATGTTTTAGGACAGATTTGTTTGCCGTTTTCTTTGGCATGGTTTTTTATTTGCATACCTGCCATGTATATCTGCAAAAAAATCTCACAATATTCTAAACG
>JAWXUN010000051.1:0-9881 GCA_044426425.1 Clostridia bacterium
CTTACAAACTATACACCAGACGCTCTATGGTCATGGGAATATGCACTTCTTCGTGCAGAGCTAGGCTAATTTAGTTTGACATTAAATATTTTTAATAGTTTGGATAGGGCATTTAACTATGCCCTATTCTTGCTATATTTATATTTAGTTTAGTGTAGTAATTAGTTCATGTGGCGATTAATTACTGCACTAAAAACCGCTTATGATATCTAGTTATTAGATTGAGTATTTAAATAAACCCACATTCACAAAGGAGAAATAGAAAATGGTAAAATACATTTTGAAACGATTGGGATACCTGATATTTGTACTATTTTTAGTATCAATAGTTCTATTTGGTATTTTCAAACTTGTCCCAGGCGACCCAGTAGCCATGATGCTTGAGGGACAAAGACTTTCGATGAAACCAGAGGCTTATGAGCTTTTGTATGAGCAAACAAGAGAAAGTTTTGGGCTTGACCAGCCACTGCCTGTTCAATATTTTAAATGGCTAATCAACACAGTTCAAGGCGACTTAGGATATTCAATTCAATACAAAAAACCTGTTATAGATGTTTTGCAAACACCGCTTATGAACACAATTCAGCTTAATATCTTAACATTGATTTTGACATTTGCAATAACAATTCCGCTTGGAATTGCAACAGCTGTCAAAAAATATTCAGCATTTGACAACTCTGTGCAAGTTCTATCCGTTGTCGGATACAGTATTCCGTCATTTATTATAGGTCTGGTGTTCATCTTTCTCTTTTCAGTCTTAATACCGATTTTTCCAATCAGTGGTTCGGTAACGCCAGGCAGTGACTACACAGGTATGCAGGCAATTTTGGACAAACTTTGGTACATGGCTTTGCCTGTTATAGTAATGACAGTTGGCTCGCTCGGTGGTATCACACGTTATGTTCGTGGTGCAATGATTGAGGCACTGCAAATGGATTATATCAGAACAGCAAGAGCAAAGGGACTAAAAGAAAAAACAGTTATCTATGTTCATGCATTCAGAAACTCACTAGTTCCACTTGTCACAATCATGACAGGTTGGCTTGTTAGCCTGTTCGGCGGTTCGGTTGTTATAGAGAGTATTTTTAACTGGAACGGCATGGGCGAGCTTCTCGTTACATCACTTAGACAACAAGATTTTGCGGTTGCCATGGCAATTCAAATTTTCTTCGTGCTCTTAGTATTAGTTGGTAATTTGGTGATGGATTTAGGATATTGTCTAGTAGACCCAAGGGTTAAATTAGACTGATATAGCAAAGTGCTATATAGCAAAGTGCTATAAAAAATTACCAAAAATACGAAAGGAATTATAAAATGAAGAAAAAAAGTAATTTATTCATCATAATAAAAAGCCTGTTTTTAGGCTCAAAACATCTTGATGAAGTTGATGTTTTTAAAGAGGACGAACTCCAAAGTCCTTTTAGAACAATAGTTAAAAATTTCCTAGAAAATAAAATTGCAATGACTGGACTAGTCGTTTTCTCTTTTATTTTGTTTTGCAGTTTGATACTACCATTTTTCTATCCGCTAGATACATCGTTCCAAGACTCAACACAACAAAATGTTGCTCCGGGGCTTAATATACTAAGTGTTCCGAGTTCTCTTTCAAAAGATGTCGAGCAAATTTCTGTTGGTTCAACATATAGTTTTGGTATCGACAACGAGGGCGAGCTATATAGCTGGGGGCAACTTAGCAACAGCAAACTCTTGGATATTCCAGAAGATATGGGAGATTTAGTTCAAATTTCCACAGGTCTTGACCATGTGCTTGCTCTTTCAGAAGACGGAATTGTATACACTTGGGGCAACAACAGACTTGGCTTAGGTGACATTCCAAGCGAAGTTGAGGAGCTAACAAATATTGCAAAAGTATACGCTGGCCAACAATTATCTTTTGTTATCACAGACGATGGATATTTGTACAGCTGGGGCAATACTAATATTATCAACGTAAGAATTCCAGAAGAAATCCAAGGCAAGGTTGTAGATGTTCAAACAAATACAGCAGCTGCGGTTGCTCTTACAGACGAGGGAACAATCCATGTTCTACTAAATCAAGATACACCGCTTAACAAAATTCCAGAAGAAATTCAAGGACACATAGTTGACTTTGCTCTGACTTCACAAAACTGTATCGCAGTTACTGACGATGGTATGGTATATGTGTGGGGCGGTCTTTATCCAAGCGTAGAAACTATCCCAGATGCTGTTCAAGGCATTGCAAAAGATGTTGCAGCAGGTAGAAATCACGTAACAGTTGTTACAACAGAGGGCACAGTTTATTCTTGGGGTAGAAATGTATATGGCGAAGCAAATGCACCAAGCATAACAAATGCTGTTTCTGTTTCAGCTGGTTACTATCAAAACTATGTTGTACTAGAGGACAATAGCCTTGTGACATGGGGACTAAGCGGGTATATTATGGGAACAGATGCCTATGGCCGTGATGTTCTTAACAGACTTATCGCCGGTGGTCAAATGACTATCCTAATCGGTGCAATAGCTGTTCTTATCCAATCAATTATCGGTATTCTTGTCGGTGGTTTTGCAGGTTATTACGGCGGAAGAATTGATAATTTCTTGATGCGTATGGCAGAGGTTGTTGGTTCAATTCCGTTTATTCCACTTGCTATGATTTTGTCGGCAGTTATTGGCTCGAGTATTTCAGAAGACGCTCGTATCATCATGATTATGGTTATATTGGGTGTTCTGTCTTGGCCTGGTCTTGCTAGACTGATAAGAGGACAAGTTTTGGCAGAAAAACAAAAAGAATTTGTTACTGCGGCAAAAGCTATGGGACTAAAAGAGCGTGTTATAATCTTCAAACACATTTTGCCAAACGTAATCACAGTTATTATAGTTAGCGTAACACTCAGTTTTGCATCTTCTATGCTTACAGAAACATCTCTGTCGTTCCTCGGTTTTGGTGTTTTAGAGCCAAGAGCAACTTGGGGTAATATGTTAACAGGTTCACAAAGTTCAACAGTTATTCAAGTGTTCTGGTGGAGATGGGTGTTCCCAGCTTTGGCACTCGGACTTTCTACTATTAGTATCAACTTAATCGGTGACGGACTAAGAAACGCTATCGACCCAAAATCAAACGAAAGATAGGAGGATATAAAAAATGGCTTTATTAGAAGTAAAAGATTTGCACACCTTTTTTAGTACAAAAAAAGGTACAGTTAAAGCTGTAAACGGTGTATCCTATCAAGTAGACGCTGGTAAAACACTTGGTGTTGTTGGCGAAAGTGGTAGTGGTAAGAGCGTTTCGGCTATGAGTATTCTGAAATTATTAGACGGAAACGGACGCATCGAAAGTGGCGAAATTATCTTTGATGGCAAAGATTTGTCAAAATCTACAATCAAAGAAATGTACAAAATTCGTGGTAACGATATTTCTGTTATTTTCCAAGAACCAATGACAAGTCTTAACCCTGTTTTCACAATTTCTAGACAAATGTCTGAGGTTTATAGAATTCACCAAGGGCTTAGCAAAAAAGAGGCAAAAGAAAAAGTTGTAGAGATTTTGGGAGCGGTTAAAATCCCAAATCCAGACAGAGTTGCAAAGCAATATCCTCACCAACTTTCTGGTGGAATGCGTCAGCGTGTTATGATTGCCATGGCTCTTGCCTGTCAGCCAAAACTTTTGATAGCGGACGAACCAACCACTGCTCTTGATGTTACAATTCAAGCTCAAATCCTCAAACTAATGAACGAACTTAAATCAGAGCGTGGCACATCAATTCTTTTCATCACTCACGATTTAGGTGTTATAAATGAAATGGCTGACGATGTTGCGGTTATGTATTGTGGACAAGTTGTTGAGATGGCATCGGTTAAAATAATTTTTGGCAAAAACGATTTTAACCACCCATACACAGAGGGGCTGATGACTTCTATTCCTAGACTAGACACGCCAACAGGCACAAAGCTAGAGCCTATTCCAGGTGCTGTTCCTCATCCACTCGCACTTCCAAAAGGTTGCAAATTTGCACCAAGATGTAAATATTGCACAGAAAAATGTGAGAACGAAGAACCAACACTCGTAGAAGTAGAAGCAAATCATGTTATCAGATGTTTCTACCCTGACAAGGAGGCTCGCAATGGAAAATAAAAAAGTTTTATTCAAACTAAATAACCTAAAACAATGGTTTCCGATAAAGAAAACAAAGTTTAGACAAGAGCAAATGTATGTCCGTGCAAACGACGGAATTAACCTTGATGTATACGAGGGCGAAACACTTGGTCTTGTTGGCGAGAGCGGTTGCGGAAAATCTACTCTTGGCAGAACGCTTTTGCAATTATACAAACAAACAGACGGCAAAACAATGTATTATGGCAGGTCAATTGACGAAATTTCTCCAAAATACGTTACAAAAATGCTTAAAAATATAACTAAAGAAATCAAAAACCTAGAGCATTTGCAAGAAACTGCAAAAAAACTAGAGGAAGAGCGTCAGAGTCTAAGTGGCGACGAGAAACTTCACAAAACTAACGAATATAGAATGGCTAAAAAATCTGCTGATGTAAAATTCAATGATATAGCAGAGATTTTGGGCGGTTTTATGGTTATAGAAAATATCGAAGATGCTTGTATCAAGCTTGCAAAAGCTTACGACACAGCTTCTGAAATACACAACAACAAAGACAAAATCAACGCTATACAAATTGTTGCCGACAAAAAGAAAAACCTTGGCAAAAACGCAAGTTCGCTTGAGTCTAAAGTGGCTGAACTAAAAAAAGTTAACGAAACACTTTGTGCAAGACTTGAGGCAGAAACAAAAGCTGTCGAAGAAATCAGAAATGCAAATGCAGATAACAAAAAATTTGCAGAATACGAGAGTCACAGAGATGTAGGTATAGACCTCTCAAAACTTGAGTACGACGAAATGCGTAGACTCAGAAGAGATATGCAAATGATTTTCCAAGACCCATATTCTTCTCTTAACCCAAGAATGACAGTTGGACAAATTATTGGCGAGGGCTTGCTCGCTCACGACTTTTTTGCTCAAAATGACGAGAGAATGCAAGACTATGTTATGGGAGTTATGGAGAGTTGCGGACTCGCACCATATATGATTCACAGATATCCACACCAATTTTCTGGCGGTCAAAGACAGCGTATTAGCATAGCTTGTGCACTTGCATTAAACCCCAAATTTATCGTGTGTGACGAGGCTGTTTCAGCCTTGGACGTTTCAATTCAATCACAGATTATCAACCTTTTGCAAGAGCTTGGCGAAAAGCAAAACCTAACTTATATGTTCATCTCTCACGACCTTTCGGTTGTTAAATATATCAGCAACAGAATAGGCGTTATGTACCTTGGGAACATCGTTGAACTTGCGACAAGTGAGGCAATGTTCAAAAACCCAATGCATCCATATACAGAGGCTCTCTTGCTTGCTATTCCAACAACAGACCCAAATGGAAAGAAAGACGTTCCACTTCTTGAGGGCGATATTCCAAGCCCAGTTAAACCGCCAAAAGGTTGCAAATTCCACACAAGATGTCGCTACTGCACAAAAGAGTGTGAGATTGAAGAACCAGAGTTTGTAGAGATAGAAACAGGTCATTTTGTAGCCTGTCACCACCCTCTGCTAAACAAGCCATTCAAGTTGCTATAGCACAGAAAGGAACTATATGTTTGGTTTTAATAAAAGTAAAATAAATATACAAAAAGCTGAAGCAAATTTCAAGAAAAATCTTGAAAAAGAACCGTTAGAAAAAGGCGATTTGCCAGCTATGATTATCGCTGGACTTATAGTGACTGTGCCAATTATCTTAATCGGTATCGGAATTATGCTCCTCTGCTCATGGCTTTTGATTAGATAATAAAACGACATTTTATGTAGGGAAGGGGCTTGCTCCAACCGTGGGTTTAACAATTTTTTATTAAGAAATCGCAAGATTTCCACCAAAATTGTGAATTGTGAATTGTGAATTATGAATTACCTCTTCACTCTTCACTATTACTTTTTAACTAAAAAGCCTGTTCCCTACACACTACATTGTTCAGTAAAACAGCCCCAACACGTTTTTGTGTTGGGGCTGTTTTGTTTGCTTTAATTAATTTTGTTAGACAGATATTTTTTTGTGAGTTCTTTGCCACCTATTTTGACTATTTTTCCATTTTCGATAACAATGGCTTTGTCGCAGAGAGCTTCGGCACAGCGGATATCGTGGGTGATTGTTATAACTGTGTTTTTTTCTTCTGTGTGAATGGTGTTTATGTTGTTAACCAAAGTTTTTAAAGACTCGTAGTCTTGCCCAACTGTTGGTTCGTCCAAAATTATCACTTCTGGTTTTACAGCAAGCATAGTTGCAACAGAAACTTTTCGCTTTTGCCCTTGAGAAAGAGCGTGTGGATGACAATCTAAAAGCGGGTCTAAGCCGAACATATCACAAATTTTTTGGGCATATTCGGTGCTGTGGCAGGCAAACAACAATTCATCTTCTACTGTGGGCATAAAGAGCTGATAGTTTGGGTTTTGAAAAACATAAGATAGTTTTTTGAACCATTTTTTACTAGCTTTTTTAGTGCCCAATTTTTTATCTATATTTTGGAAAATGTCACCAGAACTTTGTTTTAAAAGCCTTGCGATAATTTTTGTTGCTGTTGTTTTGCCACTTCCGTTATCCCCTAAAATAAGCAGTCTTTCGCCCTTGTTTATAGTGAGATTTATGTTGTTTATAATGTTTTTATAAGCTATGTCTTTTATGTCTAAAAGTGCTTCTGTTCCATTGAATTTAGGGCAAATATCGTCTAGCTTTGTGATATGTTTAGAAAGAAATTTCTCTTTGTTTTCTTCTATAAAAAGCTTTGAGTTTTCCAGATTATACACAATGTCTGCGTAGTCGATAACCATGTCAAGCCGATGTTCTATAATGCAAATAGCCTTGCCCTGTTCTTTTAGTTTTGAGAGAGTTTGCATTAAAATATTAGCCGATTTTTTGTCTAAATTTGCAAGTGGTTCATCAAGAATTATAATATCATTTTCAAGAGCCAAAGCAGAGGCTGTTACAAGTCTTTGCTTTTGTCCGCCAGAGAGCGAGAGCGTTATATCTTGTTTGTTCAAGTTCAAAAGATTAGTGTAAAAATCAATGCTTTCTTTGGTTTTTTCTTGACTTTTGCCAAGGTTTTCTAGCGAAAAAGCAATTTCGTCTTCTACATATTTTTGAATAATTTGTTCTTCGGCATTTTGAAAAACAGAGGCTATTTTCCTAGAGATTTCGCCGATGCTTTTTCCCTTGGTATTCTCGCCACAAACAAAAACCTCACCACTTAGACTGCCAGAATAATTGTTTGGAATAACTCCGTTCATTATATAAAACAGGGTTGATTTTCCTGTGCCTGAACCACCTGCGATAAGTGTGATTTTGCCGTATTCAAGCGAAAAATTAATATTTTCAAGAACTTTGTTTTCGCCAGATATAGAACTGTATGAATACGATATATTTTTCATTTCTACTGCGTTTTTCATAGCAAAAACACCCCCATTCCCACAATGACAAATAGTATTATAAACACTAAATCACGAGTTTTGAATTTGATTGGATTATATACTGTTGTAAGAGATTTTTCTAGCGTAAATCCACGAGTTTCTACACTTAGCGACAGTGTTTCAGAAATATTTATTATGCGAATTATCAGTGGAATTAAAAAAGCACGATACAAAACTTTTGGGTTTAGCACAGAAACAACTCCACGAGTTTTCATTGCGTCGTGAATTTGTTTCATTTCTTTTTTGAATAGTGGCACAAAATTTAGGTTTATCATCATTCCGAGTGTGATAGATTTTGGCAGTTTTAGTTGTCTTAGGTTTTTGACAAATGCTGTAACTGGGGTAGAAAGTCCAGGGATTACGGCAAGGCAAACGGCAAAACTTCTGTAAACTGCGTAGCTAGTTGAATTTATGTCCTGTGCAACTATGTATGTGACAAATCCAAAAAAACTCGCCATTAATACCAAAAAAGGAATAACCGCAAGGCAGGCTCTCCAATTGCCAAAAACAAAGTGCAATACATAAACAGCAATAAAAAAATACAAAATATTTTCGTTTTTAACAAAAGTTAAACCTATCACTAATGTCAAAACAGCCACAAAAAAACCTAAGATTGGATAAATATTATTCCGAGAATTTAGTTTATCCATTTTTCATCACACCAGATTTTTGCAGTTCTTTGCCTATTTTTAAGCCTACAAAACTACCGATAAACGAAAGTGCAACCACAAGCAATGTCATGCCAACAACCATAATGGGATTGCTTATAGTAGCAGAAAAAACCTCTGGCACAAGAATAGAGTTGTAAACAGCTGGGGTGATTATGCTTAGGATAGGGGCGACGAAACCAGCAAACATAGCTGCTTTGTCGCTTTCGTAACCTTTGAAAATTATGAGAACAAGCAGTTCTATGCATATTAGCACAAAAATGTTGCTAAGCCCCATAACTGGCGACATCATGAACATTATCACACCCATAAAAATCAGTATAAAAGATGCAGAAAATGTTTTTCTAACACGCATCAAACCAATTGTCAAAAACAGCGACATTTGCAGTGCTGTGGCAACTTGACCCACCGCCCAAACAACTTTTGTTGCTTCGGCGACAACTGCCATAATCGAGCAAGTTAAAATCAAAACTGCTGATAGTATCGCAAGAAAAACAATTTCTTTGATTGTAAATTTTTGGAATATTCCATTTTGGAAACTACTTATATTTGTGTTTTTTATCTCGGTTTTTTGTGTTCGATTAAGTTTTTTTGACATTGCTTTCTCCAATTTTTTCTTTGTTTTTTGTTTGTATAAGATGCTTTATTGCTAATATGGGATGATAAAAAATCATTCTCTTTCCGCTAAAAGCCATGATTTCTCTAATTTTTTCTCTTTTATCACGCTTAAAACAATGCACTTTGCAATTTGAGCAAAAACTTTTTGTTTCCATAAATGGGCATTTGTTGATACGCAAATGGCTATACTCCAAAATCTCTTGGCATTGTTCACACAGACTGTTCTTTGTTTTATGCTTGGAATTGCAATAAATTTTTATCATCAGTTCTATCAAATTTTTTTCGTTTTCTCTTTTGTTTTCAGTTTTTTTACTCATACAAGCTACCGTTTTTCATAGTATAAACTTTGTTTGCAATAGAAAGGCTTGAGTTTCTGTGAGAAACAATTATCACAGCCTTGTCTTTTGCATTTTCTATAATGGATTTTAGGATTATGCCTTCGTTAATACAATCAACATTGCCTGTTGGTTCGTCTAACAAAATCAGCTTTGCATCACGCAAAAATGCCCTTGCAAGACCAATTCTCTGTGCTTCTCCAGAAGATAATCCAGAGTTTTTTTCGCCTATTTGGCTGTCGTAGCCGTTTTCTAGCGACATAATCAAGTCGTGGATATTTGCTTTTTTGCAGGCGGTGATAAGTTCTTTGTCGCTGGCATTTAATTTTGCAATTTTGATATTTTCTTTTATTGTACCAGCAAAAAGATAGGTGCTTTGGCTGATAAGCGTTACATTTTCTTTTAAAGATTGTGTGTTTACGTCTTTTATTTCGGTGTTATCAAGCAAAATTTTTCCACTTGTTTTGTCCCAAAATCGCATAATGAGTTTAAGCAAAGTGCTTTTTCCGTTGCCAGAAGCACCTTTTATGCCAATAATTTCGCTAGTTTTTACCGACAAATTTACATTGTTTAAAATTTTTATTCCCTTAGAATATTGAAAATCCAAATTTTTTATACCTATATAGTTTAGATTTATTTTTTTGCCTTTGTCATTTTCATAAACCTCTGGCTCTTCTTCCATAAGGCTCAAAACTCTGTCGCCACTTGCAAATGTTTTGCTCAGGTCGTTTGGCAGTGCATTTAGAGCCAAAACT
>JAWXUN010000052.1:0-9878 GCA_044426425.1 Clostridia bacterium
TCTTATCTTTATCGGTTCAACTTATGCCGAGGGTGGAGAAATGTCTGAAACAACAAAATATATAGAAAAAATCGCCAAGAATATTCCAGTTTTTTTAATCAACGGATTTTTGCCTTACGAGAATGTATATTCCGTTATGTGTGACGATTTCAGCATTACATACAAAACCACAAAAAGTCTGATTGAGCACGGCAGGGAGAGAATTTTGTTCCTATACAACTCAAGCTCATATAGTGCTAGACAAAAACTCAGTGGCTATAAAAAAGCCCTAGAGGACTGCTCTATGCCATTTGATGAAAATCTGATGCTACGAGTAAAAAACGAAATCCATAAGGTTAAAGATAGCCTGATAGAAAACAGTCAGCTAAATTTTGACGCTGTTGTTTCAACAGAAGACCACCTAGCCGTTGCTGTTTTGAAATATGCAAAAGAGAAGAAAATTTCTGTCCCAAAAGACTTGAGCGTTGTGGGATACAACAACACTTATCTAACTTTTTGTTGCGAACCAGAACTCTCTACCATTGATAGTCAGGTTGAAAAAATCTGTAAAAAAACCTTTGAAAATGTAATAAATCTATTGCAAAAAGAAGAAAAACCAGAAAAATCCACTCTTTTTGAGGGTGAATTTATAAAAAGAAACTCAACAACTTTCTAAAAAAAAGGGAGCACAGTATGAAAAAGAAAAATATTTTGTTACTGCTCACAGATGAGCAAAGGTACGACAGCTTAGGTTGTACGGGTAACAATTGCGTGAGAACACCAAATATCGACAATCTAGCAAAAGAGGGCTGTAATTTCTCAAGACACATCACCGCAAACTCAGTCTGTATGCCTTCTCGTGCCAGCCTAACAACAGGTCTGTTTATCCCAGGGCATGGTGTGTATGCCAACGGCATTCCACTGTGGAGAAGGGATAACAATTGCCCAGACATAAACAGCGTTATGTGCGAAAACAGATACGGAATGAAAGTGCCAGACAGAGTTCCAACAATGGCAGATATTTTGTCTGAAAACGGATATAGCACTGCTCTTTTTGGCAAGCTACACGCAGAGTCAACTCTCGCTGACCCATCTTATAAACTTAGAGGTAGCACACAAATTTGGGAGAAAGAAGAAACAGAGTATATCAATGAGCCATACTACGGTTTTCAGCACATCAAGTGCATCATAAGCCACGGCGAAAACACCCTTGAGTACACTAACGGCCACTATGGCAGATATATGCAAAGAGAGCACCCAGAGGTTATTTCAGATTTAAAAAATCACATTCAGCCAGAGGGCGTAAGCATGGGCGGAGTCTATCCATCAAAAGTGCCAATGGAGCTACACAATTCTATATGGTTAGCAGAGCAAACTTGCGACTATATCGACACTCACAAAGACGACGAAAAGCCAATGTTTATGTTTGTTGGTTTCCCAGACCCACACGCAGCAATCGTTCCACCAGAAGAGATTGCAAAAGAATTTGAGAATGTTGATGTGCCAGAATTTCCACCTTATGATGAGAGATTTGAGAAAAAAACTCGTGGAGCAAAAGAAACAATCAGCAGACTACAAAAAGACAAAAAAAGCATTGAAATGGCTTGGCGATACACCCAAGCGAGTGTTTCTCTTGTTGACATAGCCGTTGGAAAAATCATTCAAAAACTAAAAGACGAGGGTTTGTACGACGATACTATCATCGTTTTCTCAGCCGACCACGGCGACTTTTTGGGCGACTACGGAGCAATTCTAAAAGGCGACCAACCTTTTATGTCACTTGTGCACGTTCCATTTGTCCTAAAACCTCAAAAAGATTATATAATCCCAGAAAAATACGACTACCCAATGAGCAATGCAGATGTCTTGCCAACACTGTTCAACATGGTTGATGTGCCAGTTCCTTTCTCTGTTCAAGGTGTTGACATATTCAAAAATGGAGAGGGAAATATGCCAATGACAACCTGTTTTAACATGACAGGCGTAGACAGAAATATTTCTATTTTTGACGAAAAATATCGCTATACTTATGTTGTGGACACAGGCGAAGAAGAACTATACGACCACATAAATGACAAATACGAGCTAGAAAATCTAGCAGTTTTGCCAGAATATCGCAAAACCTGTGACGATTTAAGAGCAAAAGTTATGCTAAAACACGTTCAGTCAAACAGCGGTCTGTTTGGATACTACGGAGTTTGGTAAAAAAATAAACGGACGATTTTTCGTCCGTTTTGTTTTTTTATGTGTAATGAACTATTGTGCTCATGTCTGTGAATGCGTGGGTTTCGTCTGTTTTAAATCCTCTTCTTTTTAGGAATGTGTTGTATTCGCTGTTTGTTGTTTCAATTTTTCTTGCACCGTGCGTTTCTCCATAAGATGCTGCGGAACGCATAAGTGTGTCGATATAAAATGTTTCTTCCATACTTAGATTTTCAAAATCACAAGCATTTGCCAACGAAAAATTTATGATAACAAGTGTTTTTTCACGGATTACAACTGCGACAGTTCCAAGGCACTCTGTCTTTTCAGTCATCTCTAAAACTCTTGCGTTATCTCCTTTTTCTGCTAGGTTTTGCAGAATTTCTGCTTCTTTCTCTAGGTTTTCCATCGGTAGAATTTTTATCATTTCTGTCATTCCTTTCTTTTGCTTTTTGAGATGCCGCAGCAATTTTTCTTGTTTCGTCTTTGCCGAGTTCTCTATATTTTCCAACTTGTAACATACCAAGTTTGAGTGGCCCAATTGAGCTTCTTTTTAGTCTGAGAACCTCTAGTCCAACAACCTCGCACATTTTTCTGATTTGTCTGTTTCTGCCCTCGTTCAAAACAATTTCCATAACAGAACGCTCTTTCTCTTCACTTGTCACACGGATTGTGCATGGGGCGGTTTTCACGCCTTCTATCTCAACACCAATTGACATTTTCAGAACTTGGTCTTCGTTAACTGCTGGCTTTACGCTAACTCTGTATAGCTTTGGGATATGTCCAGATGGGTGAGCCACCATGTTTGCAAAAGTGCCGTCATTTGTCATAAGCAACAGTCCCTCGGAGTCTTTGTCTAGTCTGCCGATTGGAAAAAGTCTTGCTGGAATATCAGAAACAAGGTCTGCAACACATTTTCTGTCTTGGTCGTCATTCATTGTGGTAACATAGCCCCTTGGTTTGTGGAGCATGATATAATATTTTTGTGCACTCACCTTAATTTCTTTGTTGTCAACAGTTACTATATCTTTTTTTGGGTCAACTTTGTCGCCTAGGCTGACTGGTCTGCCATTGACTTTTACCTTGCCTTTTTTTATCAATTCTTCTGATTTTCTTCTCGAAGCTATGCCAGCTTCAGCCATAAATTTTTGTACTCTTGTATCTCTTGGCATTTTATCATTCCTTTAAAATATATTTTGTTTCACTTTCTTTTCCGTCAATATAATAAACTATCTTACCCACAATTTCGCCTTGTTTGTATGATGAATAATATATAAATTTGGGTAGAAATATTTTTGTTTCAATTGTTTGTGTGTCAAAACAGAAAAAACTAATTTCTTCCGTTTTCAGATTTACGTTCATGCCCTCAGCAGTTGGCACGCTGATACTGCTCTCTTCAATCACAAGCTCTTTTAGCTGTGCAAAAGATGTGTCGTACATAATTATTTGGTCGTTCCAATCGTCGCTTGCGTTAAGCGTGACAGCAACAAGTGTACAATCATCTTTTGTTGCCGAACTAACTAAAGTTCTGCCAGATTTTTGGGTGTAACCTGTTTTTCCACCAGTGCAGTATTCGTAATAGGTCAAAAGTTTGTTGTGATTTTCTAGAGTGACAGATAGGTCTGTTGCGTATTCGTTGCAAAAATATGTCACTTTTATGCTTTCTTGCGACATAGTATTTGCGATTAGCGGATATTCAAGACTTTTTGCCATTAGCAGTGCCATGTCAAAGGCTGTGGAATAATGCCCGTCGGCATCGAGCCCAGAAGGGGTGACAAAGCTTGAATTATCCATGCCGATTTCACTTGCTTTTTCGTTCATCAAAACGGCAAAATTTTCTAAACTGCCTGCCACTGCAAAGGCGACAGAGTTTGCACAGTCGTTTCCAGAGGGCAAAAGCATTCCGACTATCAAATCACTCAAAAGGATTTTGTCGCCACTTTTCAGGCCCATCGCAGAGCCCTCTACCGCCACCATTTCTTCTGTTATCAAAACCAACAAATCGCCATTTTCGCTGATATAATCACAGGCTATTATCGACGTCATAACTTTTGTGGTGCTCGCCATAGAAAGCTGTTCATAAGCATTTTTCTCATACAAAATTGTCTTGCTGTCCGCATCAATAACAACAGCCGACTGTGCCGAAATATCTTGTGCATTTACAGGAAACGCACAGAAAAAGACTAAACTAACAACAAATAAAAATCGCTTCAATCATATCACCTATTCATAAAAAAATTATACTATAAATGATATGTAAATTTTTGTTGTTTATGTGTTTTTTAATTGATTTTGTGGATTTAATTTCTTTTTCGCTATAATCATGTATGTCAAAAAGTGAGCAAGAACTGTAATCGTCCATGTAACAGGGTATGACAGATACAAAATATCCAGACTTGGATTTGCTTGAAAAACAGTATATATCCACACAACCCTCACCAAACATACACCGCAAAGTGTTACAATCATAGGCATAAATGAGTAGCCAATTCCTCTTAGCTGCCCCACACAGACTTCCATCAATCCACACAAAAAATATAGTGAGCAGATTGAAAAAATTCTTTCAATTCCAATAGCAATAACATCTGGGTCGCTGTTATAAAGCGATATTAATTGAGTTGAGAATAGCATGATAATTCCAGAAATTAACAAACCAACAGCGATTACAAGTCCAGCTGTATACCAAAAAATCTTTTTAACTCGCTTATATTCTTTTCCACCAAAGTTTGCACTTGTAAAAGTAACAGTTGCTTGGCTAACCGCATTCATAGAGGTATAAACAAAACCCTCGAGATTGCCAGAGGCAGCGTTTCCAGCCATTGCAATAGAGCCAAAACCGTTGATTGATGATTGAATTAAGATATTTGAGAACGAGAAAAAACAACCTTGTATGCCCGCTGGCAAGCCAATTTTGATTAATAATATTAGCTTGTCTTTGTGGATTTTTATTTTTTTAACATCAAGATTTAGAGGTCCTTCGCTTTTTAAAAGACTGCGAAGAATAAATACTGCTGAAACAGCTTGGGCGGTGATTGTAGCAATAGCAACACCAGCCACACTCATTTGAAAAACAATAACAAAAAGCAAATTAAGCAAAACATTTATAACTCCAGCAACGCTCAAAAAGTAAAGCGGACGTTTTGTGTCGCCAACGGCACGTAAAACCGCCGAGCCAAATGTATATAACATATTAAAAGGCATACCGATAAAAAATATTTTCATGTAAAGAGTTGACAAACCAATAACATCGTCTGGTGTTTGCATAAGTTGCAAAAGTGGTTCGCAAGCAAAAAAACCAACAATTCCAACGACAAAACCGCCAACTAATGCAACGGCTACCGAACAATGCAAAGTGTTTTGCATTCCGTCGTAATCATAAGCTCCAAAGCATTTAGACATAACAACACTTGTGCCAACTGATAGACCCATAAACAAGTTGACAAGTAAATTTATGAGAACGCCAGTTGAGCCAACGGCAGAGAGAGCCTGTGTTCCGGCGAATTGTCCAACAACCACAACATCGGCTGCGTTATATAGTAGTTGCAAAGTTCCTGTTAACATAAGTGGCAAAGAGAACTTTATCATTTTTAAAAGCAGAGAACCCTCTGTCATATTAACTTGATATTTATAACTCAATTTTTAACCTAGCCAAAAAGCAAGCTTTTCGACCTTACCTTTCTTTTTTGGTGCTATTTCGATAACTACAATTGTACTATTTTAATCACTAACAGTCAAGAAAAATATTGTATTTTTGAAAAATATGGAGTATAATTATAATAATATCTATTTTATGGAGGAATATTGAATGATTTATACAATAAAAAATGAATTTATTAGTCTATCTGTCAAAAAAATGGGGGCAGAACTAAATTCTATCAAAATCGGCGAAAGAGAATATATGTGGCAAGGCGACCCAGATGTTTGGGCAGGTCAAGCACCACTTCTTTTTCCACTAGTAGGACCAATGCACAGCAAAACAATCGGTGGACTAGCCAGCGAAATGAATAACCACGGCTTTTTGAAAGAAACAGAATTTAGCCTTGCTTCTCAAAGTGAAAGCGAGATAGTTCTGGCTTGTCAAGCGAGCGAAAAAACACAAAACTTATATCCATTTAACTTTAAAATAGAAGTTAAATTTGCACTTGTCGGCAAAACAGTCGAGTCTTCATACACCGTTTTTAACAATGATGAAAGAGAAATGGTATATAGCTTTGGCTTGCACCCAGCTTTTGCACTAGATTTGGAGAATTTAAAACTAACAGATTATTACATTGAGTTTGGCAAAAAAGAAACGCTTGACAGATGTATGTTCTTTGACGACGGAGTGTCTTTTGACATCAAAGAAAATGTTGTAAATAACGACACAAAACTAGAGTTTTATGATGAACTCTTAGAGAAAACAATTGTTTTTAAAGATATCGATTTTAGCGAAGTTAAATTTTGTAACAAAAAAGAGGGAGCACTCTTTAACTTTAAATTCGATGGTTTTAAAATATTTGCTATGTGGCAAAAACCACAGTCGGCATATCTTTGCCTAGAGCCATGGCTTGGCTACAATGGCCCTACACCACACACAGAAACAGTGGAAGAAAACACAAGCGTCACTTTCTTAGAACCTGGAAAAAGTGATACATACAAAATGAGTATAGAATTTTAATTTAAAAAGGGGAAAACAATGAAAACATCAGTGATTTCAAAAGTTAGAGAAAACATAGCAAAAGTTATCGTAGGTCAAGACCAAGTTACAAAACTTATTATGACAGCGATTTTAGCAAACGGAAATATTTTGATTGAGGATATGCCTGGAACTGGCAAAACAGTTTTGTCATCTAGCCTTGCAAAATCAATCGGCGGAACTTTTAGCAGAATTCAGTTCACACCAGACCTCTTGCCATCGGACGTTACAGGAATTAACTACTACAACCAAAACGAGGGCGAGTTCGTTTTTAAAGAAGGACCAGCGTTTTGCAACATTTTGCTTGCGGACGAGATTAACCGTGCAACTCCAAGAACACAATCTAGCTTGCTTGAGTGTATGGCTGAAAAGCAAATCACAGTTGATGGCGTTACAAGAAAACTAGAAAAACCTTTCTTTGTAATTGCAACACAAAACCCAATAGAAACTCTTGGAACATACCCATTGCCAGAGGCTCAACTAGATAGATTTATGATGAGAATTAACATGGACAGCCCAAGCAAATCAACAGAAATGGCTATTCTAAACAGATTTTTGAAAGACCAACCACTAGAAACACTTAGCTCTGTATGCACAGCTAAAGAAATTGCAGAAATTTCTGACAAAATTAAAGATGAGATTTATATTCATCCGCTACTTATCGAATATATCGCAGATATCGCAGTTGCATCAAGACAACAAAAAAATGTTCAAGCAGGTATCAGTCCAAGGGCATCGCTTGCTATGTTAAGTGCCGCAAGAGCCTATGCTTTTATAAGTGGCAGAAACTATGTTGTGCCAGAAGATATCAAAGAGCTTGCACCACACGTTTTTGCTCATAGAATTAAACTTGGCGGAGCAATCAGCCCAGTTAGCGAGCAAAAAAAGGTAATAGACACTTTGCTTTCTTCCGTTCCACTTACAACCGAGGAGTGGAGCAAATGATTATATTAGTTCTTTTGCTTTTAGCTTTTGTGGTATATTCTGTTATAGGAAAAATATACGCAAAATTTTGGCAAAACAGGCTTAATATCGAGATTTTTTTGCCAGAAGACGATGTCTTTGAGGGCGAAACTGCAGATATAAAAGAAATTGTTGTCAATGACAAATATTTGCCACTGCCAACGCTTGAGATTGACTTTAGCCTTGATAAAAGTTTGCATTTTTCTAATTCAGAAAATAGCAGTATCAGTGATAAGCTTTATCGCCGTGATATCTTTTATGCTGGAATGAAGAAAAAAATCACAAGAACCCTCCCTGTTCAGTGCACAAAAAGGGGATATTATACACTTGATAAATTAGGTTTTATGAGTTATGATATTTTTATGCAACAAAAGTTTTTTGGCAAAAAAAGCTTTTTCCAAAATTTCTACGTCTACCCTGCTCGTGTTTCAACAGAACAAATTTCTGTTGTTTATAACCAAATTATGGGTGAGGTTCTCAGTCGCCAAAAAATCTATGACGACCCATTTTCTTTTGCTGGTATAAGGGACTACACAATCACCGACCCAATGAAAAATATTAACTGGAAAGCTTCGGCGAAAAACGGCTCACTTCTCGTAAATATCTGTGACTCGGCAATTTCTCAAAAACTCACAATAATAATAGACTGTTTCGAGAATGCTTCTGTCGCTGGCAATCAGCTATCCGAGGAGTCTATCCGCATAGCTTCGTCCTTGTCAGAGATTTTTATAGCACAGGGCGTTAGCATATCCGTTTTGGGTAATTCTCACGATTTATTCACAAAAGAGAGCTTGGAACTGCGTGATTTGCAGAACCTTAGCGTTAACGAAATCAGAAAAAACTTTTCAAGACTAACTTTTTCAAAAGAAGAAGAAATAGACTCTTGCCTAGAGCAAGCTTCGGACGATGAACTACTTGTAATAATCTCAAAAAATCCAGAAACAGCCGAAAAAATAAAAAGCTTGGCTAATGACATCGTTTGGGTTATGCCGTATAAATACGACCAGCCAAAAGTCGCAGACACAAAAGCAAAAATGATTTATTGGTTATTCCAATCGAACAACCTTTAAAAGGAGCAGGTCTATGCAAAAAAGAGTTTTGACAATTCAAGACATCAGCCTTGTTGGGCGATGCTCACTGACCGTTGCACTGCCCCTATTGTCCGCAATAGGGCACGAAACAGTCGTTTTGCCAACGGCGATTTTATCTAGCCAACCTAGCGGTTTTGGCGAATTTACGCACAGAGATTTAAGTGAGGACATAGTCCCTATAAAAAACCACTGGGCAAGTTTCAACTTAAAATTTGATGCTATTTACAGTGGCTTTTTATCCTCTCCAGAGCAGATTGAAATGATTTCACAAATTTTTGACGAGTTCAAAACATCTGATAGTTTGATTATCGTTGACCCTGTTATGGGCGACAACGGAAAACTGTATAGCATTGTTTCTGAAAAAATGCTTGAGGGCATGAAAAAACTTTGTAGCAAAGCTGATGTTATTATCCCAAACCTAACTGAGGCAAGTTTTATGCTTGGTGAAAAATATCTCGAAAGTGATTATGACGAAAACTATGTTCTGGGCATTGCAAAAAAACTTGCAAAACTCGGTGCAAAGAAAATTATTCTTACTGGCATAAGCTTTGAGCGAAATAAAATTGGTTCTTTTTTCTATGACAGCAAAACTTTTGAACACGAATATATATTTTCTGAAAAAATTGATGGCAGTTTTCACGGAACAGGCGATATTTTCGCAAGTGTTTTTACAGGAACTCTGCTAAACGAATTAAATTTTAAAAAAAGTATTGTGCTTGCAAGCGATTTTGTTAAAAAATCTATCGAAAAAACCATAGAATTAGGACTAGAAAAGCGTCAGGGAGTGGCTTTTGAGCCCGTAATTGCTGAACTTTTAAAAAAAAATCGAAAAAAATAAAAAAACTTAAAAAAAAGTGTTGACAAATACATTTAGATGTGGTATTATATATTAGTCGCTGAAAGACACGGCGACAACCACAGAGTTGGTGATGATTACAACGAGGGTCCACCTGTTCCCATTCCGAACA
>JAWXUN010000053.1:0-9779 GCA_044426425.1 Clostridia bacterium
TCGAAAATGTTTAGTTTTTTGTGATGAATTAATTATAACATTTTTTCTTGGTTGTTTCTCTTTTTTTTATTCTTTTTGTGAATTTTGCTATTTGTTTTTTCTTAATCAACACGTCTGCATCGTATGCATACCGAGTGGGATTACACATTTTAATATAAAATTAAAGTTGTTTTGGGGGAGTTTGTTCCTCGTTATAACACAAATTTACATTAAAGTTAATGTCACTACCGAGGGATGCATACGATGCATCCCCTACGGAGAAGTTCAAATCCTTTAAGTTCCCACGCATGAGCCCCTACACTGCAAATCCTAATCAACTTATCAACACAATTTTGAGATATTTTATACAATGCTCTTAGCTTTTTAGTGTGATTTGTCAAAATGTGAACAGTATGATAATTATTTCTAAGTATATTGCATTATGTCGCTTTTTGGTGTAAAATATAGTAGATATAAATTAAAAATTTAAGAGGTATAAATATGTTTGATTATACAGGTATAAAATGCCCTGTTTGCGATAAAGCCTTTGAAGATGGCGACGATGTTGTTGTTTGTCCAAAGTGTGGTGCTCCTTATCACCGTGATTGTTACAACGAAAAAGGAGAATGTGTTTTTGATGATTTACACGCAAAAGGCGAAAAATGGAAGGCAGAGCCAAGTGCCGAAAAAGAAAAATTTGTCTATGAGATAAAGGACAAAGAGTGCCCAAGCTGTGGTGTTTTAAATTCAAGTAGTGCTAGTTATTGCTCAAGTTGTGGTGCAATGATTTCGCAAAATCACACGCAACAATCAGCTAGACCAAATATGAACAACCATGTTCAGGGGGCACAGCCACAGGTTAACCCAATTTATGGCACTGGTTTTACTCAATTTGCTTTTGACCCTCTTGGCGGTGTTGACCCAAAAGAAGAGATTAGCAAAAATGTGACAGCTGGCGAGCTTTCTAAAGTTATACAACAAAATTCACGATATTATTTGCCTGTTTTTAAAAAAATTAAAGACCAAAACAAAAGCAAGTTCAATTTTCATGCGTTCTTGTTTTCTGGCCCTTGGCTTTTGTATCGCAAACAATATAAGTCAGGAATTTTGGCGACGATACTTTTATTTTCTTTGTATTTAGGGCAAACTTTTGTTTCTTGGTTCATCTCGGGCCCAAGATTTGCAGATATTTTGGCAGAACTTGGCATAGATTATACAAGTGAGTTGTTTACGAATGAACAGATTGAACTTATTTCGAGAATTATGTCGCCGACGGATATTTTTATAATAATGCTACCAACTTTGATGATGATGTGTATGTTTTTGCTCATGCTTATTGTTGGTTTTAATGGCAACAGAATGTATTTTAAACACTGTGTTAAAACAATTGAAAATACTAAATCAACCTCAGCAAATAACGAGGACTACAACACGCACATTATGGAAAAAGGCGGAGTTAACACATCTGTCACTTTGTGCACGGTTATCTGTTATATATTAATAACATATTTGCCAATGTATTTTGTTATGTAGAAAAAAATATTTCGTGCAATAAACAGCCCATACAAATGGTAAAAATTTATAATTCTATTGACCCCCAGCGGAACGACGAGGGCGTCGTTCCCCATACGTGGGAACTTAGTGAAAAAGTAATAGTGAAGAGTGAAAAAGTAATGTGAAAATCCTCACGGATTTTTTGATTAAAGTTTTGAATATTATAATTTATTTAGAAAAATATAGTTAATAAAACAATATATAATTAAGAAATCGCAAGATTTCCGCTATACCTCTTAACTTTTCACTTTTACTTATTACTTAAGTTACCGACTATGGCGTCGTTCCCTACATTGATACAGAAATATATTAGCAACTTAAATAAGCCCACCTTTTTTAAATCAAAGGTGGGCTTAAATTTTTGTCACTTTTGGTGATTATTGGTGTGCTTCGATGTATTCAACGATTGAACCAACAGTTTTTATGTTTTCAACTTCTGTATCTGGGATTTCGATTTCAAATTCGTCTTCAATTGACATTAATAGGTCAACAACGTCTAGTGAGTCTGCACCTAAATCGTCTGATAATGTTGTTTCTGCTGTTATTGTATCTTCCTCTGCATCGAATTGTTCGCTAAGAATAGCTTTAAGTTTTTCTAAGATCATTTTTTTACTGCCTCCAATTATTTTTATATGTTTGATAACATATTCTTTACAAAAATACTTTTATATGATAAAATCATAACAGTACTTCTTATTTATATATATATTCTATTGATTAAACATAATTTTGTCAATAGCAAATCAACATTTTTTTTAAAAAATTTTTAAGTTTTGAGGTTTTTGGTATGAAAATAGAGAGTTTTGCCGTTGTTGGGCACCCAATTTCACATACAATGTCACCATTTATTCATAAAGTGTTGTTTTCCTTATCAGGCTTTTCTCCAAAATATGATGTTTTGGATATAGCGGATTTGAAAGAAAGCAAGGATATTTTAAAAAAATATGACGGACTCAATGTCACAATTCCGCACAAAAGTGGAATTATCGAATTATTGTCCGAGATAGACGAAACAGCAGAGAGATATTTTTCTGTCAACACTGTCAAAACAGAAAACGGAAAAATGCATGGTTTTACAACGGACGGTGCAGGAGCACTGGAGGCAATAGGCAATGCTGGGGGAAATTTTTTGTCTAACACACTCATTATCGGAAACGGCGGTGCTTCGAGAGCTATTGCTTTTGAGTTGCAAAAATATAATGGAAAAATAACTTTGGCAGGCAGGGATATAAAAAAAGCACAAGTACTTGCCGATGAGCTGAAAAACGCAAAGGCTGTTTTGATAAGCGATATAGAAAACAGCGACGAAAAATTCGATTTGCTCATAAATGCGACAAGTGTTGGAATGTATCCAAAGTCAGATGCCACAGTTGTTTCAGAAAATGTTGTCAAAAGATGCGAAACGGTCTTTGACGCTGTGTATAACCCACACGAAACAGTTCTTTTGAAAACAGCTAAGAGTTTAGGCAAAAATTGTGTTCACGGCATGGATATGCTTGTCTATCAGGCAGTTGTCGCCCACAAAATTTGGTATGGTGCAAAGTTTGAGAGAAAAGACATTTTAAAACTTATTGACGATGCAAGCAAGGCTTGTGCCGAAAAATTTAGGAACTAAAGGGAAACGGAAATGAATATAATTTTATGCGGTTTTATGGGTTGTGGCAAGACTACAATTGGAAAACAACTAAAAAAACTAACTGGATATAAATTAATCGACATGGACTTGGCAATTCAAAAAGAATTTGGCATGATGATTAGCGAGTTTTTTGAGAAATTTGGCGAAAAAAAATTTAGGGAAACAGAAACAGAAACGCTTAAACAGCTTTTGGATAAAGATAATCAGATAATCGCAACTGGTGGTGGTGTTGTTGTTAACAGGCTGAATGTGGACTTGATAAATAGCTATGACAATGCTATTCTTGTCTATATAGACACACCGCTTAGAGCCTTGCAAGAGAGGCTTAAGAACGATACAAAAAGACCTCTGCTACAAAGACCAGACAGGTACGAGTTTATCGCAACGCTACACAATTCTCGCCACCCAATATACAAGCAAGCTGCTAAAATAACAGTCAGTGGCGGTGCACCAATAAACTTTGTTGCAAAGAATATAAAAAAATTAGTGTTTTCGCTTGACAAAGTGTAGTGAAAATGTTATCATCATGTTAGCATACTAAAAGAAAAGGAAATATATCATGCAAACAGTTATTTTATCAAAACGATTTATAGGTTTTTTTAACTCTAATTTTTTTAGAGTCTATTTGTCGTGGCATAATAATAGCTTTGCATAACAAAAAAAGTATATCTATAAGTGATTTTTGCGAAGCTATATCTATATAGCTTCGCATTTTTAATTTGAAAGGAAGAAAAAAGAAATGATTATAGTATTAAACTCAAACCTAGAAGAAAGCAAAATCCAAAAATTTGAATCAATGCTTAGAGAAGATTACAAAGTTGAGCTACACAAGGTTGTTGGTATTCAAAACACAATCCTTGGTCTTATCGGTGATACATCAATTATTGATATAGATTTTATTGCGGCTCAAGACATCGTTGCAAGCGTAAAGAGAGTTCAAGAACCATATAAAAAAGCTAACAGAAACTTTCACCCAGCTGACACAGTTGTCAAAATTGGCGAAAATATCACAATCGGTGGTGGCGATTTAACGCTAATCGCTGGCCCTTGTTCTGTTGAGAGTGAAGAGCAAATAACAGAAATTGCAAAATCAGTAAAAGACTCTGGTGCTACAATTTTGCGTGGTGGAGCATTTAAGCCAAGAACATCACCTTATGCTTTCCAAGGCATGAAAGACGAGGGACTCAGACTTCTCTCAAAGGCAAAAAAAGAAACTGGCTTGCCACTTGTTTCGGAAATTATGAATATCAGTCACATTGATTTGTTTGAAGATGTTGACATTATCCAAGTAGGTGCAAGAAATATGCAAAACTTTGAGCTTTTAAAAGAACTTGGCAAAATCAACAAACCAATTCTTTTGAAAAGAGGACTATCAAGCACAATCGAAGAACTTTTGATGAGTGCTGAATATATTATGGCTGGCGGAAACGAACAAGTTATTCTTTGCGAAAGAGGAATAAGAACTTACGAAACTTTTACAAGAAACACACTAGATATTTCTGCTGTGCCAATCCTAAAAAAACTTTCTCACTTGCCTGTTGTTGTTGACCCAAGCCACGCATCTGGCATCAACTGGCTAATTGAGCCTTTGGCTTTTGCAGCAACCGCAATTGGTGCAGATGGACTGATTATAGAAGTTCACAACAATCCACAAAAAGCTCTTTGCGATGGTGCACAATCAATCACACCAGCACAATTTGACGAACTTTCTAAAAAACTAAACCGCATTAGAGATGCAGTTAAATAAGGAATAAAATGTGGCGTAGGTTCACAATATGTAAATGTAGGGTGGGGGCTCATACGTGGGAACTTAGTGAAAAGGTAATAGTGAAGAGTGAAGAGTTGTAGCGGAAATCTTGCGATTTCTTTATTATATATTGTTTTATAAACTATATTTTTCTAAATAAATTATAATATACAAAAATTTAATCAAAAAATCCGTGAGGATTTCACATTACTTTTTCACTCTTCACTATTAACTTTTCACTAAGTTCCCACGTATGGGGTGGGGGCTTGCTCCCACCGCAGTTTATCGTTAACTTACGGAAGGAGCATTCCCTACATTCAAAAAAATCCGTGAGGATTTTCACAGTTATTATCAATTGTCAATTATCAATTAATAATTCATTAAATTCCCACGCATACAGATTAACAAAATAAAAGGAGGCAAGCATGGTTATCAATGTAAACACAGCTGTTCCTTATTCAATTGTTATTGAAAAAGGGGCTATTGAAAAAGTCGGTGAACTCGCTGCATCGCTTTATAAAAAGAACACAAAGGTGCTTGTTATAAGCGACAGCAACGTCTTTCCTATCTATGGGCAAACAGTTATGCAGTCTTTGCAAAACAGTGGTTTTATTGCAAAATCTTATGTTTTTACAGCTGGCGAAGAGAACAAACAACTTGCAACAATCAGCGATTTTTACAAGGCTCTTACAGATTATAAATTTACGAGAAGCGATGTAATTTTGGCTCTTGGTGGCGGTGTTACTGGCGATATGGCTGGCTTTGCGGCCGCAACGTATCTAAGAGGAATAGACTATATCGGCGTTCCAACAACTCTTCTTTCTCAAGTTGACTCGTCTGTTGGCGGAAAAACTGCGGTAGACTTGCCACAGGGCAAAAACCTTGTTGGTGCTTTTCATCAGCCAAGTCTTGTTATCTGCGACCCAGAAACAATAAAAACCCTGCCAAAACACTATGTGATTGACGGTTTGGGAGAAATTGCAAAATATGCTTGTATTGGCGATATGGAGCTTTTTGAAAACCTCGAAAATGGCTACGCACTAGACAATATACAAGAAACGATTACTCGTTGCATAGATAGCAAAAGAATGTATGTTGAGCAAGACCCACACGAAAAAGGCATAAGAATTATGCTGAATTTTGGGCACACTTTTGGCCACGCTATCGAAAAACTAACTAATTTCAAAGGTATCTCGCACGGTCGTGCTGTTGCAATTGGAATGGTTATGATTTGCGACGTGGGCGAAGAACTTGGCTATACAGAAAAAGGAACAAAAGAAAGAGTGAAAAACTTGTTGCTCAAATTAGGTTTGCCAACTGAATGTCAGTTCAGTTTAGAACAAATTCTTGAGGCGACAAATCTTGATAAAAAAAGCGTTGGCAAAATGGTTAAATTTATATTCTTAGAAGAAGTTGGAAAGCCAATTGTTAAGCAAGAAGAGAGAAATTATCTCATCTTGAAATTCAAAATTTTATTGGAGCAAAAAAACAGATATGGAAAAAGTGATATTCAATAAGGCGGTTTCTGGTGGTGTGATAAATGTTCCACCAAGCAAAAGTGTTGCCCACAGGGCTATGATTTGTGCTGCACTTTCAGACGATTTTGCCGAGATTGACAACATCGACTCAAGCAATGACATGAAAGCAACTATGAATTTTATTAAATCAATGGGCAAAAATTTTGAATATAAAGACAAAAAACTTTCTGTGTATAAAGGAGAAGTTCCTACGGAAGCTACTGTGGATTGCATAGAGTCTGGCTCAACTTTGCGTTTTATCATTCCGATTATGGCGGCATTAGGCATAAAAACAAAGTTTGTTGGCGAAGGGCTTTTGCCAAAACGTCCCATTGGAATTTATAAAGATATCCTCAAATCTGTCAAAACAAAAGGTGACGGACTGCCTTTTTATATAGACGGAAAACTGATAAGTGGCGACTTTTATGTGGCTGGCAATATCAGCTCGCAGTTTATCTCTGGCTTGCTTTTCGCTTTGCCACTTTTGGACGGCGACAGCAAGATTATCTTGACAACCCAGTTGCAATCAGAGTCTTATATAAACATCACAATTGAGGTTATGCGAGATTTTGGTGTTGAGGTTTCACGAACTGATTACGGCTATTTTGTAAAAGGAAATCAAAAGTATAAAGCGACAAATTATAGAGTTGAGGGCGACTGGTCACAAACAGCTTTTTTTATGACAATGTCGGCTTTTTCGCAAAATTCTATCACGCTAAAAGGACTCAAAAAAAACACAGCACAGGGCGACAAAGTTGCCCTTGATATATACAAAAAAATGAATGTTAACTGCGATTTTGTCGGTGACGATTTAGTCTTGACAAAAAACGATTTTATAAAATCTGCCGAAGTTGATGTTGGCGACTGCCCAGATATAGTTCCAGCACTCTCGTGCCTGATGGCTCTTGGGGAAGGAACAAGCAAAATCACCAACGCAAAAAGGCTTAGAATTAAAGAAAGCGACAGGCTTAAGTCGGTTAGCGAGGCACTTAATAATCTTGGGGCAAAGGTGACAGAGCTAGACGATGGACTTGTTATTGAGGGTGTGAAAAGTCTGTGCGGTGGCTGTGTAAATGGCTATAACGACCACAGAATTGTTATGGCAGTAGCTAGTCTTAGGGCGGTTTGTAGCGGAGATATAATCTCTAGCTTTCCGCACAGCATAAACAAATCATACCCAGATTTTTACAAAGATTATAACAGCTTAGGAGGTAGAGCAGATGTCATCAACATGGGGTGAAAATTTAAAAATTTCAATTTTTGGCGAGAGTCACAGTCAAGGTATCGGAGTTGTTATTGATGGTCTGCCAGCCTCTCACAAAATTGATTTAGACAAAGTTTATATGCAAATGAAAAGGCGAGCACCTGGGCAAGATAAGACTGCAACAGCCAGAAAAGAAGCGGACAAGCCAAAGATTTTGTCTGGTTTTATAGATGGCAAAACGGAGGGTTCTCCGCTTTGTGCTGTTATCGAAAATACGAATACAAGAAGTGGCGACTATGCCAATATTCTTAATTGTCCACGCCCTGGGCACTCAGACTTTTGTGCATTTGTAAAATATTCTGCAAGCAACGACATCAGCGGTGGTGGGCATTTTTCTGGTAGACTCACAGCCCCACTTGTTTTTGCAGGCAGTGTTGCAAGACAAATTTTGGAAGAAAAAGGAATAGAAATCGTTGCACACGCACAAAAAATAGCTGGTGTTGACGACGAAAAATTCAATCCAACTCACGTAGAAAAAGAGCTTATCACAAGGCTAAATAGCGAGTATTTTTCTGTTATCTCTAGCGATGCAAAACAGAAAATGTGTGGCAATATTGAAACCGCTAGAATGAACTTAGACAGCGTTGGGGGCATTGTTGAATGTGCCGTAACTGGTTTGCCTGTTGGACTTGGCGAGGCTATGTTCGGCGGAATGGAGAATAAAATTTCTGACATAATTTTTGGAATACCAGCGGTTAAAGCTCTTGAGTTTGGCAGTGGTTTTGCCTGTGCTGATATGCTTGGCAGTGAAAATAACGACGAATTTTATTATGACGAAAACGGCGAAGTTAAAACATACACAAACAATTGTGGTGGCATTTTGGGCGGAATGACTAATTCTATGCCATTGATTTTTAGACTTGCGATTAAGCCAACAGCCTCAATTGCAAAGGCTCAACGCTCTGTTAACCTTGTGACAAAAGAGGACGAAATGTTGGAGATTAAGGGCAGACACGACCCATGCATTGTCCCTCGTGCGATACCAGTTGTGGAGTCTGCCGTGGCAATTGCAATTTTAGATGTAATGCTAAAGGAGGGGAAAATATGAGTGAAACTCTCTTAGAAGTTAGAAACGAAATAGACAAAATAGACAAGCAATTGTTGCCACTTTTTTTGGAGAGAATGAAGTGCAGCGAAGATGTTGTGAGAATAAAAATGCGTGAAAATCTGCCTATTCTTAACAAAAAAAGAGAAGAAGAAATAATTGAAGAAGTCGCAGAAAAATCTGGCGACATGGCAGAATACGCAAAAGTTTTTTTCTCTAATCTTATGGCGATAAGCAAAGTTAGGCAACAAGATTTGTTGACTAAATCGACAGAAATTGACGATATTTTAGAAAATTCTTTAAAAGATTTTCCAGAAAACCCAAGTGTTTTGTGCCAAGGAACAAAGGGTGCATATTCACACAAGGCAGCGAATATAATTTTTCCGAATGCTAACATAAGCTTTCAAAAAAGTTTTGAAGATGTCTTTAAGGGCATAGAAAACAACGAGGCAGATTTTGCTGTTTTGCCTGTCGAGAACTCCTCTGCTGGCAGTGTTTCTGATGTTTATAGCCTTATTATGAAGTATAAATTTTTCATTGTATCAGCGGTAAAACTCCGTGTTAAACACTGTGTTGCAAGCCATTGCGACGATTTTGACACAGTTATTTCTCATCCACAGGCTCTCATGCAATGTAGCAACTATATTTCTCAAAACAATCTAGTGCAAAAAGAATACGCAAACACGGCACTAGCAGCGGAATATGTCAGCCAAAACAAAGATAAAAAAATCGCCGCAATCTGTTCAGAAGACGCAGCGAAAAAATATGGTTTGAAAATCATTGAAACTAACATTCAGAACGACAAAAACAATAACACACGTTTTGCGGTTATCTCCAAAACTCCAATTTTTGTTGACGAAGCCGACAAAGTTAGCCTTTGCCTTTCGCTTGAGAACAAGGCAGGTTCGCTTTATAAAATGCTAGAGCGTTTTGCTCTTTCTGGTCTTAACCTCTCAAAAATCGAGTCGAGAAACATCAGCGGAACAAATTTTGAATACGATTTTTACCTAGATTTTAGCGGTAGTATTCGTGACAAA
>JAWXUN010000054.1:0-9723 GCA_044426425.1 Clostridia bacterium
TGGATAGTGATAGTTTTTATCAAAATATTGATATTAATGACGAAGAAATAAAAATATTTGATGAATATACCTTGGGCAAAAGTGATTATGAGGATATGGAAGAGTTTTTGGAAGGTAATTTGATTAGTTTTTCTGATAAAATGTCTATTGATGGAAATGGATTTATTTTTAATTGTGATTTAGGTGAGTATGAGTTTTCTGAAACTTATTATTTTCAGTCAAATGAAATTACATCATGGGTGTTAGAAGATGGAAAATCGGTTGAAAATGAAGATTATGATGATTACGATACTTACAAAAACTTGCCATTGTCCGCTTATCTCTTAAAATACGAAACTAGCCAAGAAAGCACAGCAAATGATTTATATGATTATTTATACAAAGAATGTACTGCAAAATTTAGCGAAGCAGATGTAAATATTGATGATTTG
The DNA here is from genome assembly GCA_044426425.1 of Clostridia bacterium. GTDB lineage: Bacteria > Bacillota > Clostridia > Oscillospirales > Acutalibacteraceae > SIG603. Next base: position 432 of record JAWXUN010000054.1, read on the forward strand.
GTAAATATAAATGACAAAACAGCTGTCTGGAATATCGACGAGCAAACGCAGTTTGTTGTCAGCAAAAATTTGGTAGGACAAGACAGTTATGAAATATTTACTGGTGTTAGTTTAGAACTGTAATTTTTGGTAGTAGCAATTATAAATTTAGGCAATAAAAAAAGAGCTATTTTAGCTCTTTTTTTGTTGTTTGTATCTCTTTTAGATTAATTTGTTGGTGCTGTCCATGATGTGATTAAGTCGCCTTCTTCTGTATAGTATTCATAAATTATTCCCTCGACAGATGAGCACTCGGCTTTGATAGCCTCGTAAGTTGAAGAAGTTATGCTTGAGCTAAGGCTGGTTACTATTTCTTCCCCAGCAAGTTCGAGGTCTGTTCCCTCTGGAATGCCTGAGTAAGTGTAGGTGTAAACCAAAATATTTCCTTTTGCAGAGGCTTTTGCTGTGACACCTTCGCCTAAATCTTGTTCAGAAATAACCACGTTGACAGCGTCAACATAATCTGAAATGTCTGGACTGCAAGCGGTTAGTGTGAGTGCTATTGTTAAAGTTGCGATAAAAAGAATTATTGATTTTTTCATATTAGTATTCTCCTTGATTAATTTATAAGATTTCGATTTTAAATCGAATATTTACTATTCTTCACTTGCGGTTTCGCCAGTGCTTTCTTCTTCTGTGTCTTCAGTTGTTTCAACGCTTAGGGTGTTGAGCCATTCCGAATATGTGTCAAAATCTTGATGCTCGCCAGATTTGCTTAAGGATATCGAGCCAGATGTTGTGCTGAGCGTGTAGGAGTTAGAGGAGTCTTCTCGGACGTAGTAATATAATTCTGGTTCGTCGTTTTCGTTTAAAACTGTTTCTAAATCAAAACCTGTGAGCTCTATTTCTCCGTTAAAATTTAATTCGGAATATATAAAATTAGAAGTGTCTGGGACTTTTACACTTGTTTCGCCGAAGAGGTTTTCGAATAAGACAGAACTTGCACTGCATGAACTTTTTACGCTTACATTGCCATAAATTGTTTTTACATTAAAACTTTCTGCATTTCCGATAAAAGAAAAGTTGCCAGTGTTTGAGAGAAAATATAGAGTTTCAGTTGATAGGTAACTTAGGCTAGTAGCTGCGTTGCCAGAATTTATATAAACAAGGTCACAAAGAACGGTGTTCATTAGGATATCTCCCTCGTTTATACCGATGGTTAAATTTTCTGTATTGAAATTAAATAGTTCTAAATTGGACTCTTTTGCATTAAATGTAAATTCGCCAACTGTAAGGTCGCTCATTGAAATATCTGTTATGCTTGAGTTAATTGTGCAGGCTGTTATGGAGATGGCACTTGGGATTGAAATAGAAAGATTTTTTGTTTGGAAAGCGTCGGAATTTTCGGAATAAAAATCTGTGTTTGCCCAGTTGATATCTAGGCTTTGCGAGTCGTATACGGCGTTCATCTCGTGCGATTTATCGAGAGTGTCTTCTGAAAATTCTTGCACGATAATTGGGTCAGTCAGTTCGCCTTGATATTGCGTTATTGTTATATCTCCATAAATCCAGTTTATATTAATAGAAAAGCTTTCGTCACCTAAATCGGTATAAAACGAATTTTGGTGCATGGTACTTAAATTGTTTGTAGGTGTTTCGGTATAAACAAAATAGTCTATTCCGAATGCGACAGAGGTTGAATAATTATAAAGTGGAATTAAAAACAAGAGAACAAAAACAAACTGAGTTGCCTTTAAGATGTTTTTTTTATTTATATAAGATTTTATAAGACTTTGTATGTAAATTGCGTTCATTTAATCACCTTTAAGTTTAGTGTTTTATGTTATTTGTATTTATATAGTATAATTATACTTCAAAAATCCCAAAAAGTAAAGTGAAAAATGAATATTTTACGAAGTTTGAGGGAATATATTTTAGAAAGGATGTGAGTTTATGAAAAATTCTAGTAAAAATAATCAAACACAAAATCAAAAAACAGATTGCAAGCAATGTGGCGAAAAATCTTGTTCTTGCAAAGATAGCCAAGGCAAATCTGCTAAAGAGCATAGTTCTTTTGACAATTCTGACAAACCTCCCGCCTATGACATTTTTCCGACAAGCATGAGAATTCGGATAGACCCTGTGACGAACGCTGTTATTCCAAGCGACGAAGCGGTTTATGATGTGAAGAGATGGGTCGATTTTAATACTAAATAAAAAAAGGAATGCGTAAAAAAGTGTTTCTCTACTTTAATTAGGGTGAGAAACGCTTTTTTTGTAAAAAAGTAGTTGTCTTTTTTGAGAATAAGTGGTATAATAAATCTCAAATAAAGAAATTTATATTATCCGTTGGAGGGTTTTTGATATGTTTGCATTACCACTAATTTTTTTGTGTAATACCTTGGTTTTTGTTTTTTGTTTAGAAGAAAGGTTTAAAATTTATGTTACGGCAAGTATTGGCTTGGTTGCTTACATAGTTTCCTTAGTGTTTTCGTCTGCTGTTTCAGAATTTTTCTCGTTTATGATTGATGAGTCTGTGAGTGCCTGTATTTTTAATTTGGGTGTGTTGTTCTTTGCGTCAATTTTCTTCTCTTCAAATAACGTGGCACACAAACTTTTGTTGCTTTTAACAATGCAATTTAATTTTACTATTTGTGCATTTACTGTTCCTCAAATATTTGCGGAAACACCTATTGTTACAACTGGTGGTTCATCTCCAGTTTTTGCTGCAAATATTATTTATTTACTTCTTTCTCTTCTTATGGTGTCTATGCTTAAAGGTCCTTTTCATCATTTCTTTAGAAGGTCGATAAATAAATATTCTATTTTGGCTTGTTTAACTATGTATTTTGCTTGTCTTGCACTTGAGGGACTTATCACAGAAATTATTGGAATTAATGCATTTGAGGTTAAGTTTTTCACTGGTTTAATTCCTTATTTGATAATTTTGATTGCTTTTCGTGCGGTTTATGCAACGGCAAAAGCTAAGGAAAAAGACTTTAAAAGACATAATACAGAGATTTGTGCATCGTTTATTTATAGTAATGTTCAAAGTATGATGAATGAAGTTGCTACATATAAATCGCTAAAAAAAGCTATGGACTATAATCTTGAAAAAATCACTGAAATTGCTGGAAGAGCAGATGATTTTGCTGTTGTTAGGTTTGTAAAAGGTTCTGACTGCATGAGTACGATGAATCCGTTTGTTAAGCTATATAATGAAGACCCAATTGTTAATGCAATTGTTGCAAACAAAACTGTTTATGCGTCAAATAATGGCGTTAAATTTACTTCTGACATTGAGCTTAACAGAAATGACAGCCGTGTGAAAGATATCTATGTTTTGCTAAATCAAATGATTGATGTAGCACTAAAATCTGCTGTGGAAGTGAAAGAAAATTCTTTTATAAATATTTCTAATCAACAATCACAGGGTGTTACGGCTTATGAGGTGAATTTTAGTTGTCCTATTAAAGAAAAAAGTAACTTTGATTTTTCAAAAATGTTTGAGCCAGAGAAGATAAAAAAGCTTATGAATGGAACAATTGAAATGTTAATAGCGAACTTTTTGGGTGATAAGAGAAGACAAGAAGACCCTGGTTTTGATTTTTTGGCGGATATTGTTAGCAAAATTGGTGCAAATATGCAAATAGATGCCGAAGATGATTATGTTTCAATTAAAGTTATGGTAAAAAATTAAAATACTAATAATAGAAAGGTAAGTTGTTTTTTTAAAATGGCTTATGGAAAAAAAGATGAAAGAGATTATTTCTACAAAAAACGCACCTGGTGCGATAGGCCCATATTCGCAAGCGGTTAAGGCGAATGGTTTTGTTTTTGTTTCTGGGCAAATTCCAATTAATCCAGAAACTGGTGATTTTGCCGGTGATGATATAATAAGCCAAACAAGACAATGCCTAAAAAATATTATGGCTATCTTGACAGAGGCGAAACTTGGAATGGCTGATGTTGTGAAAGTGAATGTTTTTTTGAAAGACATGAACAGTTTTTCGGATATGAACGCAGTTTATGCAGAATTTTTTACAGAGAATTTTCCTGCTAGAGCGGCGGTTGAGGTTGCACGTTTGCCAAAAGATGTTTTGGTTGAGATTGAGGCTATTGCGGTTTGCTGATTTTTTTAAAAACACAGAGAGGTTGCACGAAAGTGTGACCTCTTTTTTTGGAAAAAATATAGAAAATTTTAATAAATATCTTATATGATATTTGACTTTTGGGTACTTGGTATAGTATAATAAAAATAATTAAAATTGATATCACAAAAGGAGATAAGAAGATGAAAAAAATTATCCTTGGCAAAACTGGTTTGGAAATTACACCAATTTTTTATGGTGGTATTGTTTCTATGAATGATGGTCAAGAAAACTCTGATAAATATGTTGAATACGCTATCAAAAAAGGTATTAACTATTTTGATATTGCACCAAGCTATGGCGATGCACAGGAGAAACTCGGAAACTCTCTTGTGCCTTATAGAAAAGAAATTTTTCTTGCTTGCAAAACTATGAAACGTGGACTTGAAGAGGGAAAAGCTGAATTTGAAAAGTCTATTGAAATGCTCCACACAGACCATTTTGATGTTTATCAAATGCACTCACTTTTTAATGTTGAGGATTTGGAGAACGCTATGAAAGACGACGGAATTTTCAATTTTATGCTAAAGATGAAAGAAGAGGGCGTTGTTAAAAATCTTGGTGTTACTTGTCACAGTGAAGAGGCTGCGGTTAGAGCACTTGAACTATATGATTTTGACACAGTTTTGTTCCCACTTAACTGGGGGCTTGACATGGCGAAAGGTTTTGGTAGCAAAATCAGCGAAAAAGCAAAAGAGAAAAACGTAGGACTTTTGGGTATGAAGTCTATGATACACAGAGCGTGGATAGACCAAGACGAAAAAGCAGGCTCACGTTTTCCGAAATCTTGGTGCAAGCCATTTTGCGACCAAGACGAACTTTGTATAGCTGCAATGAAATATTCAATGCAAAAATTGGGTGCTAAGGCACTTGTTCCTCCTGGAAATATAGAAAGTTTCACTTTTGCGGTTGAGAATATTGATAAAATTCTTGAACCACTAACAGACAAAGACATGGCTTTGTTAAAGTCTGAACTCGCAAATATAGACGGACATTATTTCTTCTAAAATAATAATAAAAAGGACGGTACTACAATGTTAACAGATATAGAAATCGCTCAACAAGCGACACTTATTCCAATAAATTCAATTGCAAAAAATCTCGGTATAAATGAAGAAGAGCTTGAGCCTTATGGTAGATTTAAAGCAAAAATGAATGATAGTCTTTTCACAAGACTAGAAGAAAAAGATAACGGAAAACTTATTTTGGTTACTGCTATCAATCCAACTCCAGCTGGAGAGGGAAAGACAACAACTTCTGTTGGTTTGGGTCAAGCTATGGCAAAAATCGGCAAAAACGCAATTTGTGCACTTAGAGAACCATCACTCGGACCAGTTTTTGGAATGAAAGGTGGTGCAGCTGGTGGTGGCTATGCACAAGTTTTGCCGATGGAAGATATTAACTTGCATTTTACAGGAGATATGCACGCAATCACTGCGGCAAATAATCTTTGTTGTGCGATGCTAGACAACCATATTCACCAAGGAAATCTTCTTGGAATTGACCCAAGAAGGGTTATTATCAAGCGTTGTCTTGACATGAATGACAGAGCACTGAGAGAAATTGTTATTGGTCTTGGTGGAAAAATCAATGGTGTTCCTCGTGAGGACGGCTTTATCATCACTGTTGCAAGTGAGGTTATGGCGATTTTGTGTCTTGCGACTGACTCTGTTGACCTAAAGAAAAAGTTAGGCGACATTTTGGTGGCTTATACTTATGGCGGACAAGCTGTTTATGCAAGAGATTTGAAAGCTGATGGAGCAATGGCTGCACTTCTTCGTGATGCGATAAATCCAAACCTTGTTCAAACACTTGAGGGAACTCCAGCTGTTATGCATGGTGGCCCATTCGCAAATATTGCACACGGTTGTAACTCTGTTAGAGCGACAAAAATTGCTCTTAAACTTGCTGATTACTGCATAACTGAGGCTGGTTTTGGTTCTGATTTGGGTGCTGAAAAATTCCTTGATATCAAATGTCAAAAAGCTGGACTTGCACCAAGTTGTATCGTTTTGGTTGCTACTGTTAGAGCACTTAAATATAACGGTGGAGTTTTGAAAAACGACTTGGGCGAAGAGAACACAGAGGCACTCGGAAAAGGTATTGTGAACCTTGAGGCTCATATTGAAAATCTACAAAAATTTGGTGTGCCTGTTGTTGTTGCAATCAATCGTTTTCCTAGTGACACTGAGGCTGAACTTGCTGTTATTGACGCTAGTTGTAAAGCTTTGGGCGTTGAACATTCACTTTCGGAAGTATTCTCGAAAGGTGGCGAGGGCGGAATTGACTTGGCTGAAAAAGTTTGTGCTGTTATTGCAGAAAAAGATGGTGCAAAAAACTTTAAGCCATTATACAGCCTTGATATGACTATTGAAGAAAAAATCACTAAAATTGCTACTGATATTTATGGTGCAAAAGATGTTATTTTCACAGCACCTGCACTAAAAGCTTTGAAAGAAATGAAACCACTAGGAGCAGATGCACTGCCTGTTTGTATTGCTAAAACTCAATATTCTCTTTCTGATAATGCCAAACTTTTGGGTAGACCAACAGGTTTTACCCTTACGATTAGAGATTTAAAACTTTCTAATGGTGCTGGTTTTGTTGTTGCGTATTCTGGTGATATTCTAATTATGCCAGGACTTCCAAAAGTTCCTAGTGCTGAGAAAATTGATGTTGATGAAAACGCTGTAATTCACGGATTGTTCTAATAATGAAATATATTTGTAATAACCTAAAAGAAACTGAACAAGTTGCAAGCAACTTTGCAAAGACTCTAAAAGCCAATGCAGTTGTCGCTTACAGAGGTTCTATGGGCATGGGAAAAACCACTTTTACGAGGTCTTTAGTTACGGCACTTGGCGGTGGCGACGTTGTTTCTAGCCCAACATTTGCAATTATGAATGAGTATCAAACCGAAAAATTTGTTGTATATCATTTTGATATGTACAGGCTTTTTGGTGTTGATGATTTATATGCGACAGGCTTTTTTGACTTTTTAGAAACTGGTGCAATCATTTTGATTGAGTGGAGCGAAAATATTGAAGAAGCTTTGCCAAGTGACACGATTTTTGTGGAATTATCACTCGGCGAAAATGAAAATCAAAGAATTATTGAGATAAAAGGAGGAGATTTTTGGTGATAACACTGGCTATGGACAGCAGTTCGAAAACCTCTAGTGTCGCAATTATCCAAGACGAAAAAATCCTCTGCGAATTATTTTTAAATGTAGGATTAACTCACAGTCAAACCCTTATGCCAATGGTGCAAAACGCTTTTTCACTGACTGGGATTAGAGAAATAGACAAAATCGCTGTGACGGTTGGCCCTGGTTCGTTCACAGGTGTTAGGATTGCTGTTTCTTCTGCAAAGGGATTGGCAATGGTGAAAAACATTCCGTGTTATGCTGTTTCGGCACTAGAAGCTTTGGCTTTTAACGCTATCAGCTTGGCGAAAAATGTGAAAATTTGTGCCATGATTGATGCTAGACTAAATCGTGCTTATTATGCGATTTTTGAATTAACAAACGGCGAAATAACAAGAGTGACAGAAGATGACTGTGCGGAATTTTCTGTTATATCAGAGAAAATTGACGAAAACACAGTTTTGGTCGGTGATGCGGTGGATTTGTTCTTGGTAAAATATCCAAATTTTAAAGCTAATTTTAGTAAAAAAGATATGGATATAAAAGCTGTGAGCGTGGAACTTGCGTCACGAAACAAAGAAGAATTAACGGCTGAAATGCTAAACCCAGTCTACCTACAAATGCCACAGGCACAGAGGGAAAGACTGGAAAAAATTAAGAATTGATTGAAAAAACGAAAGGCAAAATTATTTATGAGAATTTCAATTGGTGCAGACCATGGTGCTTTTGAGCTTAAAAAAAGCATCTTAAAATATTTAGATGAAAAAAATTATGAGGTACAAGATTTTGGTTGTTACAGTGCGGACTCTGTTGACTATCCAGAAATCGGTGCTAATGTTGCTCGTAGTGTTGCTGAGGGCAATGCAGATTTTGGTATTGTTTTGTGCACAACTGGCATAGGCATTTCCATTTCTGCAAATAAAATTCGTGGTGTTCGTGCGGCTCTTTGCACAGATACACACCTAGCAAAAATGACAAGACTGCATAATAATGCAAATGTCTTGGCAATGGGAGCATATTCAGTTAGCGGAAATTTGGCTAATGAAATAGTAGAAACATTTTTGTCAACAGAGTTTGAAGGTGGCAGACACCAAAGACGTGTTGACCTAATCACAGCGATTGAAGAAGGAGATTTGTAATGAAACATCCAAACATTATTGAAATGACACACCCACTTATCAAACATAAACTAACATTTTTGAGAGATGAAAAAACAGGCACAAAGCATTTTCGTGAACTTGTAAACGAAATTGCAACACTTATGTGTTATGAGGCTACAAGAGATTTGCCACTCAAAGATATTAAAACAAAAACACCGCTAATGGAAACGACAACTCAAGTTATTGACGGAAAAAAACTAGCGTTTGTGCCAATTCTAAGAGCAGGACTTGGCATGGTAGACGGAATGTTACAACTTGTGCCATCTGCAAAAGTTGGTCATATCGGTTTATATCGTGACCACGAAACACTTGAGCCAGTTGAATATTACAACAAATTGCCAGCTGATACAAACGAAAGAGATGTTATTGTTTTAGACCCAATGCTTGCAACAGGTGGTTCGGCTATTGATGCAATTAAATTTGTTAAAAAAGAAAATCCACAAAGCATCAAATTTTTATGCATAGTTGCAGCACCAGAGGGACTAGCTAAATTAGTTGAAGTTCACCCAGATGTAAAAATCTATTGTGCAACAATTGATGATGGCCTAAACGAGCATGGCTACATCGTTCCAGGTTTAGGCGATGCTGGCGACAGAATTTTTGGAACAGAATAATTTTTTGCAAAGGGATAGCACAAATTTGTGTCTGTCCCTTTATTTTTTGATAAATGTATTGACAAAACGATATGTTTGTGATATCATTTTGATATCACATATAAAAAGGAGTTATTTTTATGAACACAACAGAAAAAATCTTGAACCCTAAAAATGGAATTGCAAAATTAGTACTTGTAATTCTTGGGTACATTCTAGCAATTGCGGTACTTGTCTTCGGCATTATCTTTACAGAGGGAGGCT
>JAWXUN010000055.1:0-9662 GCA_044426425.1 Clostridia bacterium
TCAGTGTATAGCTGATTTTTGTGTAAAGGCTAGAATTTCCAGTATAACTATCAGCACTTACATAATCGCTGTATTTATCCAGTGCAAGTTTGTGAATTTCTTTAGCTTTTTCAATGTTTTCATCATCTTTAAAAGTTAAATCGCCATACTCATTTCCGTAGTAAATATCCTGCGAAAAATATTTTCCAGAAATTGTCACGCTTGCAACTTCACTTGTGTTTGGCACATATTTATCACTGCCAAACCAAGATGTATAGACCATTGCAGAAAGATAAGCGAGAGAAATAAGAGTCGATATTGCTATGATTATATAAACATTTTTGCTAGGCTTAAAATTCCTACGCATTATTGCACAAAGGCAAAGACCAATTGCAACAGAATAAAAAATGCAAGAAATAAAGAAATATTCATTAAGCTGACCGCTTATCATAACAGCGATAATTGTGAAACATAAAACAGAAATTATGATAACAATTTTATATAAAATAGAGCCAATACTGCTGTTTTGTGCAAACTCTGTCTTTCTCTTTTTGTAGACAAAACAAGATAGAGCAAAGACAAAAATTGCGACAGGGATATACACCAAAGAGGCTATAAAGCCAGAATTTTCTATCATGCCACTGTTATATATACCAACAGCCTCAACACCCAAAATCGTGTTATAGATGTTTATGATAGGCGACGAACAGACGAAAAATACATTGTATTCAATTACATATCCGCTAACATAGTCAGTCATCAAATATTCGTGCAAAGCATATACAAGGATAGATACAAAACAGATAAAACCTGTAAAGAAAAATGCATCAAAACTTGTGCTTGCAAGAGCTGAACAGAGAAAAGTGATGGCGATTATAAGAAAGCCAGAGCACAAAGTGGAAATCAACATGGATTGCTGTTGTATCAATTTTTCTTCTCCATAAGCATATATGTTTATTAACATATATGCAAGGTTAGAAAGCAAAACCACGCTTACATATACAGAAACAGTGCTCAAAAAATTTGCTAGAAGTATCTTTGCTCTTGAAACAGGCAAGCTGTGAAAGAGGATAGAGGCTTCTTTTTTATGCATAAAAGATAGAGAAAACAGTGGCAAAAGTATAGCAAAAAGCGATAGCATAACAGGCAAAAAAATCAATGTAATTGTCGGCAATTGATAATTATAATTGCTAAAATTTGTGTTGTTTGCATACTTGAGCATTTCAAAATATCCTTGCAAAGGAAAGATGATAAATGTAATAAGTGCAAAAATTATAGAAATTCCCTTTATTCTAATCAGTGAGTTATTGAAAAGACTAAAGAACGATTTGGTTGTAGTCATAACCGATTGCCTCCATTTCGCTGATAAATACTTCCTCTAAAGAAAGTGGGATAAACTGCGAGAATTTTGGATTGTATTTCTCCATCAATTCTTCCAAGTCGTCTGAACAAAGTTTTGATGAAACAGTTATAAAACTTCCGTTTTGGTGAACAGAAAGAATGTTTTTGTTTTCTAAAAGTTCAGAAAAATCTGGGATTTCTTCAAAGGCGATTTGTGCCTTGCTATAATTGCAGGACATTGAGTCTAAGCCCTGTTGCAAGATAAGTTTTCCACCGTGAACAAGACCAACAGTGTCGCAAAAATCTTCTAGTTCTCTGAGGTTGTGACTTGCAATAACAACTGTCATTTGTTTTTCGCTAACGATATCCGCCATAATTTTTCTTATGGCAATTCTCACAACAGCGTCTAGTCCATCAAAAACCTCGTCCAAAAAAAGATATTCAGGAGAAGTTGACAAGCCAAGGATAATAAAAGCCTGTCTTTTCATTCCTTTTGAATAAGATTTCAGCTTGATTTTTGGGTCGAGCGGAAAAGAGTTAGTAAGTTTTTGGTATAAGTTTTCGTCCCAATTTTCATAAATATTTTTATAAAAATTTGCCATTTGGTTAATGTTAAAATTCTGAAAATAATAGGCATCATCTGGTATGTAAAAAATTTTCTGTTTGAGTTTTGGGTTGTCATAGACAACGTCTTCTTCAATAAAAACAGCACCCTCATCAGGAATATAAACGCCAGTTGCAAGGTTCATAAAAGTTGTTTTACCTCCGCCATTTGTGCCAACCAAGCCGTATATACTGCCTTTTTCTATGCTTAGATTAAGACTATCTAAAGCAAGCTTTTTACCAAAACTTTTCTTTAAATTAACACTTTCAATCATTTTGAGATTTCCTCTCTTTCTTTTCTAAAAAAACTATTATAAGAGTATTTCAGCTTATTTTTCGTAGGACTGCCTAACGGCTTCTAATGCCGTTTCTAGCTCAACTCCGTAAAGTCTTACGTCGTAGGCTGAATTTTTCAATTTTTCGATTGCTCTATCTCTGATAAATGGGTTTGTCATTGTTTGCTTAGCGATAAAACTACCCTTGGTGGAAAAAGAGTTGATAATCCCTTCTACTTCCATTTGTTGGTATGCTTTTTGGATTGTGTTTGGATTGATGCCAAGCTCTTTTGCAAGATTGCGAACAGACGGCAGTTTCATGCCCTCTGTTAAAACGCCGTGCATAATTAATTCAAGGGTGCAGTTTTTTAGTTGTTCATAAATTGGTACTCTGCTTTTTAGGTCGATGCTAAACATATTTTATCCTTTCTTCGATATATCTGTAATAGTTAAGCTAGTACAATGATATTATAATATGATTTTAGAAAAATGTCAATAGTTTTTTTAGAAATATACAAAAAAACTCTCCGTCCATTTTACTGGCGGAGAGTTTTGAATTAAAAATTTTTAAAAATACCGCTCACATTTGCTCTTTGGCATCTTTTGCAATTCCGTTTTCTTTAAAAAACAGAGAAATACACCAAATCGCAGAAATACCAACAAGCGAATAAATCACTCTTGCAAGCAAGGTATCTTGTCCGCCAAAAATCCATGCAACTAGGTCGAATTGAAAAATTCCGATAAGTCCCCAGTTCACACCGCCGACAATGCTTAAAAACAATGCTAAAATATCAGCAAATACCATAATATTAACCACCTTTTCTTTTAGAGATTACCTTTAATAGATTAGCTGAAAATAGTATTTGTGATATAGCAAATATTATACTAAAAAAAATTAATTTTTTAAACTATGAAGAGGGGCAGGGATACGTCCGCCACGACTAACAAAGATTGTTGGTTCGTTTGTGTTGACAGGCATAATAGGCCCACCACCCAAAAGTCCGCCGAAATTAAGCTCCTCGCCAGCTTTTTTACCAATAGCAGGGATAAGTCTAACGGCAGTTGTTTTTGTGTTAACCATTCCAATGGCAGCCTCATCTGCGATAATACCAGAGATAATCTCGGCACTTGTGTCACCTGGAATAATAATCATATCAAGTCCAACAGAACAAACACAGGTCATAGCCTCTAGTTTGTTTAGTGTTAATGCACCACTTCTTGCAGCCTCAATCATTCCAGCGTCTTCAGAAACAGGGATAAACGCACCAGAAAGTCCGCCAACGTGAGAAGAAGCCATAACGCCACCTTTTTTAACAGCATCGTTTAAAAGAGCAAGAGCCGCAGTTGTGCCATGTGCACCACATTGAGCAAGACCCATTTCTTCTAGTATATATGCAACGCTGTCGCCAACTGCTGGAGTTGGAGCAAGCGAAAGGTCAACAATGCCAAAAGGAGTAGCAAGTCTTTTTGATGCCTCTTGTGCAACAAGTTGTCCCATTCTAGTAATTTTAAATGCAGTTTTTTTGATTAAATCAGCAACTTCAGTGAGGTCGCTATCTTTTGGAAGTTTTGCAAGTGCAGCACGAACAACACCAGGTCCCGAAACACCGACGTTAATAACGCTGTCAGGCTCGCCAACACCGTGAAAAGCACCAGCCATAAAAGGGTTATCCTCTGGAGCATTGCAGAAAACTACCAATTTAGCAGCACCAATGCACTCTCTGTCTTTTGTTAAAATGGCACAATCTCTAACAACTTGTCCCATTTTTTTAACAGCGTCCATATTTATGCCTGCTTTTGATGTTCCAATATTAACAGATGAACAGACAAAATCTGTTTCAGCCAAAGCCTGTGGAATACTCTCTATAAGGGCATAGTCGCCCATTGAAAAGCCTTTGTGAACAAGGGCAGAATATCCACCGATAAAGTTAACGCCCACCTCTTTTGCCGCTCTGTCCAAAGCCTTTGCAAAATGAATAGGGCTAGAGCTTGGGCAAGCACCAGCAAGCATAGCGATAGGTGTTACAGAAATTCTTTTATTTACAATAGGAATTCCATATTCACGGCTGATATCCTCGCCTGTTTTGACAAGGTTTTGAGCATATCGACAAATTTTGTCATAAACAGCCTCAGAAGATTTTTTAATATCGCTATTGATACAATTTAAAAGAGAAATACCCATTGTGATAGTTCTCACATCAAGGTCCTCGTTGTCAATCATATTTATTGTTTCTAGTATATCTCTTGAGTTAATCATTGTTTCCTCCGTTAATTAAATTTTGTGCATTGAGTTAAAAATATCCTCGTGCATAACATGGATTTTAAGTCCCATGTCGTCACCGACAACTTGAAGTTTTTCAGTTAGTTCAGCGAAAGGAACAGAAGAATTTTCTATATCAACCATCATTATCATTGCAAACAAATCTTGCATAATAGATTGAGTTACTTCGATTACGTTAACTCCGTTTTCAGCACAAATTGTCGAAACTTTTGCAAGTATACCAACCATATCTTTTCCTAAAACAGTTATTACAGCTTTCATAATAAATTAAACCACCTCATAAATTTTATACAAATGTAGACATACTTATTATGAACTAAAAAAGTAATATTGTCAAGGAAATATAAAAAATAAGAAAAAATATTTACAAAATTCATTTTTGTTTTGCAATTTAAAGCAGTATGTGGTACAATAGGAGAAATAATGCATAATTAATGTGAAAATCCTCACGGGTTTTTTTATTGTATATTACAAATTTTATATAAAAAGGGGAAATGTTTATGTTATACAAAAATCTTTCAGATTGCCACACACATAGTCTTTTTTCTCACGATGGAATTGAAAAAATAGAGGATATGTGCGACAGAGCAAAAGAAATTGGGCTTATAAACTATGCAGTTACAGACCACTGCGAAATAGACGATTACGCCTATCCAGAATTTCAATATTATCGTGACCGTGTGCACAGTGCTTATGATGCCATGACAGAGAAAAAAGAAATATACCCTTTTCTTTTATCGGGAATTGAACTTGCACAACCACTACAAAATATAGAAGCGGTAAACAATATTTTAAACGGCAGAAACTACGATTTTGTAATTGGTTCGGTTCACAGACTAGAAACATACGAGGACTTTGCGTATTGGGACACACAGCCATATCGTGGCGTAAAACTTTGGACACCAGAAACATTGCCAAGAGAAAAAGCACTAGAGAGATATCTTTTAGATTTATTAGAAATCGCAAAATGGGGCAAAACAGACACAATCGCCCATTTAACATATCCACTTAGATACATGAGAAATGCAGACGGTTCAAAAATGAATTTTGACAGTTTCCACGATATCATAAGAGAGATTTACAGAGCAATTATTCAAAGTGGAATAGCACTAGAGATGAACACGTCAGGACTCAGACAAGACATTGGCGAGGTTTTGCCAAATACAAACTTTTTAAAAATGTACAAAGATGTTGGTGGCGAGCTCATCACAATTGGCTCAGATGCACACACAGTTCCTGACCTTGGAAAAGGACTAAAAGAGGGATTTGACATTTTAGAGAACATTGGTTTTAAATATTACGCTGTTTACAAAAACAGAAAAGCAACTATGATAAGTGTAGAATAAGGAGATTTTTTTGATATGAACACAGAAAAATTATTAAATTTATTAGAGAACAACGCAAATTTAACTCATTCAGAGATTGCTGTTATACTAGACGAAAAAGAAGAAGATGTGAGCAAGGCTGTTTCCAAGCTAGAGAGCGACGGAATTATAAAATCATACAATGCTACAATTAACTGGGAAAAAACAGATGTAACAAGGGCAACGGCATTGATAGAAGTTTGTGTAACTCCACAAAGAGATAGTGGTTTTGATGAAATCGCTACAAAAATTATGTCATTCACAGAGGTTGAGTCAGTCTATCTTATGGCTGGTGGCTACGACCTTGCTGTTATCGTTAAAGGAAAAACCATGACCGATGTTGCCATGTTTGTCAGAAGACGTCTTGCCACACTAGACGGAATTTTGTCAACAGCAACACGATTTATCCTCACAAAATACAAAGACCAAGGCACTGCTTTGTTTGAGGGATATGGAGAAATTGACGATAGGGAGAGTTTGTTCAGTGATTAATTATAAAGATTATATGTGCGAAAAAGCTGTGAACATCAAGCCGTCTGGCATAAGAAAATTCTTCGATATTGCAAACGAAATGGAAGATGTTATTTCTTTAAGCGTCGGAGAGCCAGATTTTCACACGCCTTGGCACATCAGAGAAGCAGGTATAAAATCCCTAGAGGGTGGCAGAACTCGCTACACTCCAAACCGTGGATATATGGAGCTTAGAGAAGAAATTGCCAAGTATATGCAAAGAAGATATAATGTTAGCTATAAGGCAGAAACAGACGTTTTGGTTACAGTTGGCGGTTCAGAGGCTATTGATTTGTTTTGCAGAACTGTTATAAATAGTGGCGACGAGGTTATCGTGCCAGAGCCATCTTTTGTCTGCTATGCACCGATTGTTCAAATGGCAGGTGGTGTGCCTGTTATCATCAAAACAAAGGTAGAAAACAAATTTAAATTAACCGCAGAAGAGCTCGAAAATGCTATAACAGAAAAAACAAAAGCTCTGGTTGTTCCTTTCCCAAATAATCCGACAGGTGCAACAATGAACAGAGAAGAACTTTGTGAGATAGCAAAAATTGTAAAAAAACATGATATCTTAGTTTTGTCAGACGAGATTTATAGCGAGCTAACTTATGGCAAAGAAAAACACACTTGCTTTGCTAGTATTCCAGATATGTTAGAGAGAACTGTTGTTGTAGGCGGATTTTCAAAATCACATTCAATGACTGGTTGGAGAATGGGTTTTGCAACAGGGCCTAAGGAAATAATTTCTATTATGACAAAAATTCATCAATATGCAATTATGTCTGCTCCAACAACATCTCAATTTGCAGCGATAGAAGCTATGAAAAATGGCGATGCAGATATAGAAAAAATGCGTGCAGAATACGATATGAGAAGAAGATTTATTGTTGACGGACTCAACAAAATCGGCTTGACTTGCTTTGAGCCAAAAGGTGCGTTTTATGCATTCCCAAGCATAAAGTCAACAGGCTTAAGTTCAGAAGAATTTTGCGAAAAGCTTATATATTCAAAAAGAGTTGCAATAGTTCCAGGAACAGCCTTTGGCGAGAGTGGAGAAGGATTTGTGAGAATTTCCTATTGCTACTCGCTACAACACATCAAAGAAGCACTAAAAAGAATGAAAGAGTTTTTAGACGAACTTAAGACAAATTCTTAAAATAAACGAGAAAACATTAAGTTTTTTTCAAAAAATATTTTTATAGATAGGAGATAAAATGTTAGTAAATGCAAATGCAAAAATTAATTTGAGTCTTGATATTATCGGAAAAAGGGATGATGGTTTTCACGACATTGATACTGTCATGCAAAGTATTGACCTTAGCGATAAAATAACTATTTCTAAAAATAAAACAGGCGAAATTAAGCTCACCTGTGCAAAAATTATGCTACCAACTGACGAAAAAAATATTGCATATCGTGCGGCAAAAAAAATTCTTGAGCGTGGTAATATCACAGATATGGGTGTTGATATTCATATCATAAAAGAAATTCCAATTCAAGCAGGGCTAGGCGGTGGAAGTGCCGATGCGGCGGCGGTTTTAAAAGGAATTAACAAACTTTTTGACATTGGGCTTGACACAGATGAACTAATCGAGATTGGTGCAAGCATAGGTGCAGATGTGCCGTTTTGCATTGTTGGTGGCACAAAAAGGTGCACTGGAATTGGCGAAGTTATAACGGATGTTAAAAATTTGCCAAACTGCAAAATTCTTATTTGCAAGCCTAACATTGGTGTAGATACAACAAAAGCCTACACAATTTGGGATCAATACCCACAAGAGGACGGTTTTTCGGGAGATGATATGGTCGAAAGCCTAGAGAGTAACGATATCGAAACAATCTCTAGCAGTGTGCAAAATTACTTCGACTATGTCTTGAATTTAGGTGAAGTAAATCTCATCAAATCTATCATGAAAGAAAAAGGTGCTCTTTGTGCAAGTATGTCAGGCAGTGGTTCTGCTGTTTTTGGTGTTTTTGAAGAAGACAAAGATATCGAAAACCTCACAAAAGAGTTGAACAGTTTTGGCTTTTGCAAAATTTGTCACCCAACAATACACACAAACAAAATCAGCACACACTAATTTTTAGATAAAAAAGGACTGCCAATTGGCAGTCCTCAATTTTTTTGTAAAAAAATTATTTAACTTCTTCTGTTTTTGTTTCTTCTTTGTTAGCAGTGATACGGCTAAGCCAAACATCAGCGATGTCTAGTGCTAAATATAGCCCTGTTTTTTCGCTTGTCTTAACGATTTTGTCCCTAAGGCTAAGTGTTGGGTCAGTTGCAATTAATTGCACACTAACTTTGTCCGCAACTTCTATCTCGCCAAGTTTTTTCTTAGTTTTTATATCAATCTTAACAACGTGGCTGTCTTTCATATTGCCATAGTAAATTGTGTTGCCACATCTTACTAAATCTTTGCCACGATAAGTTTGGAAATTATTATCGCTCATTAAAATTAAACCCCTTTATCTTTTATTGCCCTAAATAGTTTTTGACAAGTTCTTTTAATAATTCATCTCTGTCAATTTTTCTTATTAGAGTTCGTGCATTTTTGTGCGTAGTAATATAAGTTGGGTCTTCTGACAAGATGTAGCCCACAATTTGGCTTATCGGATTATATCCTTTTTCAGTCAACGCATCATATACCGCCAGCAAAGTGCGTTGCATATCGTTAGCTTTCAATCTCTCGATAGAAAAAGTTTGAGTCATATCAAGTTTTAAATCTGACATGGGACACACCTCCTAAAATGTATGATATATTACTATGATACACTAAATCAAAGTAAATTACAATAGTTTTTTATAAATTTATGATTTAATTTCAATATTTTTTTCTTTTAAGTTTAACAAAATTTTGTCAATATGCTCTTGGAGTTCTGCTTTCGACAAAGTTTTCTCTTTAGAAACAAAAGAAAATCTAAGAGTTATGCTCTTTGTTTCGCCCATATAAACATCAACAAGACTAACATTTTTGAGAAGTTCTGTGACGTTTTCCCATGCATATTCCATGTCGCTAAATTTAACATCATCTGCAACAGTCAGCGAAAGGTCAATGTCAATTCCAGGGAATTTTGATGGCTCTTGATACTTGATTGTTTCAAAATTAATCTCTGCAAAATCTGTCATGTCAATCTCTGCTGCAACAATAGAAGCTTTTTTGTCAATGATATTTTTAACAACAGGATAAACAGTATAAATCTCACCGATGTTTTTCTCTGCAAGGCTAACTGAGAATGTGTTAACAGGGTGTTGCCAAGCGTGTGATGTTTCTACACTTGCAAAAGCTGGTGATTGATGTTTGATTTTTG
>JAWXUN010000056.1:0-9528 GCA_044426425.1 Clostridia bacterium
ATTTCGTCTTCTGATTTTTTCTTAATTCTCATGCCAAATGCAATGTTATCATAGACATTTAAATGTGGAAACAAGGCGTATTTTTGAAAAACTGTGTTAAGCTCTCTTTTGTGTGGAGGAAAAATTGTTATATCCTTATCTCCAAAAAAAACTTTTCCTTTATCGGGCATTAAAAAACCTCCGATAATTCTAAGTGCAGTTGTTTTTCCGCAACCTGATGGACCTAGCAATGTTACAAACTCGCCGTCACCGATTTTGAGATTAAAGTCTTTTAGAACTACCTCCGAACCAAACGACATAGTTATATCTGATAAAGAAATAATTGGTTTTCTTGCCATTATTCATTAAATCCTTTCATACAAAACAAAGTAAACAGGAAAAAAGAGCTCCTATTCCAATATAAATTTTAGTATAATATTAGGCAAAAGTCAATAAGAATAGCGATAAATAGAAAAAAACGTAAAAAAAGTGAAAAAATAGCGTTTTTTTTCAAAAAAAATAGTGATTTTTTTCAAAAATGTGGTAAAATAGTATGAGCTATTAAATACAATCTAGATATATATGAAATGAGGCGTTTATTTTGACAAAGAATTTAACAACTGGCTCTCCGATTAAAGCCATAATAAGCTTTGGTTTGCCTATCCTTTTTGGTAATTTATTTCAGCAAATATACAATATGACAGACTCTGCTATTGTTGGGCATTTCGTTAGTGCAGAGGCTCTTGGTGGAGTTGGTGCAACTGGTTCGATTAACTTTATGGTAATTGGAATGGTTACGGGAATTTCTACTGGATTTAGCATAAATCTAGCACAGGCATTTGGTGCGAATGACCACCAAAAAGTTAAGCGTTGTTTTATGAACTCTATTTTTTTAGCGATAATAATTTCTGTAATACTAACATTTGTTACTTTGTTTTTTATAGATGATATTCTTCGTATAATGAATACGCCAGAGGATATTTTTGAATACTCAAAAACCTACATAAGCACAATTTTTGCAGGCATTGCAGGCATTTTTCTTTATAACTTGTTATCCGCAACGCTTAGAGCTTTGGGCGACAGCAAGACTCCACTGATGTTTTTGATTGCCTCTGCTATTCTTAATGTCAGTTTAGATTTAATATTTATATTAGCTTTTAACATGGGTGTTTTTGGCACAAGTCTTGCAACTGTTATATCTCAAACCCTTTCTGGAATTGCCTGTGTTATATTAATCGTAAAAAAATATCCGTTATTACAATTTAATATAAAAGAATTTGCGATAGAATTGCCAATTGTTAAAAAACTATTAAGCGTTGGTGTTCCGATGGGCTTGCAATTTTCTATAACAGCAATTGGCTCTGTGTTGTTGCAATATTCAATCAATGGACTTGGCACTGTTGTTGTTGTGTCGATTACATCTTGCTCAAGAATTTGGTTGATTTTTGCACAAGGCTTAGAAGCACTGGGCGTTTCTATGGCTAATTTTGCAGGGCAAAACATAGGTGCAAAAAAATATGATAGAATAAACAAGGCAATTGTGCAGAGCTTTATCATGGGTGTTGTATACAGCGTTTTTTGTTTTGTTGTCATATTCTTCTCTGGCAAATATCTCGCACTCATTTTTATCGAGGCGACAAACACAGAAGTTATAGATACAATTTATTTTCTGTTACTCGTCAACTCTGGCTCGTTTATTCTTTTAGCAGTACTGCTAATTTTGAGAAATACAATACAAGGAATGGGATACTCGAGCATTGCAATGGGTGCAGGAATTTTTGAAATGGTGGCAAGAATACTTGTTATGTTTGCGGTTGAAAAATTTGGACTTGTCGGAGCAAGCTTGTCAAATCCTGTTGCGTGGTTAATGGCGAATATCTTTTTAATACCAGCGTTTATTTGGGTGAAAAAGAAAATTAAAAACAAACAGAAAAATTTAATCATAGAGAATGATTAGCAAATAGCAAAAAACGCTCCCAATTTGATAATAGGGAGCGTTTTTTGCTTATATATTTTCGTATGACTTAACACATTTTAAGAGTGCTACTCTTATAGCTTCTCTGTCATCTTGGTCTTGCATAATTGGTTTAAAACTATCCAAATCTTGTAATAATTTTTCTCTGTTAATGCCATTGTCTTTTAGAACAAAAATCTTTTTATTCTTGGTTTTTTTGATAGACTCACCGTTAAGCATAAGTTCTTCGTATAGCTTTTCGCCTGGGCGAAGTCCTGTGATTTTTATTTCTATATCTTTGTTTGGTTTTTTTCCAGAAAGCTGTATCATCTTTTCAGCTAGTTTATATATCTCAATAGGCTTGCCCATGTCAAGCACAAATAGCTCGCCACCTTTTGCATTTGTTCCAGCTAGCATAACAAGAGAAACGGCCTCTTTGATTGTCATAAAATATCTTGTCATTTTTGGGTCAGTAACCGTGACAGGTCCACCGTTTGCAATTTGTCTTTTAAAAAGAGGAATTACTGAGCCGTTAGAGCCAAGCACGTTTCCAAAGCGAACAGCCACCATTTCTGTGCCTAAATCGCTGTGCGACTTAACAATTAACTCGCACAAACGCTTTGTTGCACCCATAACATTTGTTGGATGCACAGCCTTGTCCGTAGAAATCATAACAAACTTTTGAACCTTGCTTTCAATAGTTTGCTCAACCAAATTAAGCGTTCCAAAAACATTGTTTTTCACCGCCTCAAATGGATTAATCTCCATCATCGGAACGTGTTTATGAGCGGCCGCATGAAAGACAATTTCTGGCTTGTAGCGGTTAAAAAGAACTTGAAGACGTTTTGGATCTCTGATTGATGCAAGAGCAGTTACATATCTGCCATTGTATTTTTCTTTAAAAGCCTCGTTAACTTCGTAAAGTCCGTTTTCACTTATATCCACAACAATAAGTTGCTGACATTTATTCTCTAGTGTTTGTCTACAAATCTCAAAACCAATTGAACCAGCACCACCAGTAACAAGAACAACTTTGTTTTTGACAATGTTGTTCTCAAGATTGATAAGCTCGTTTTTTGGCTCTCTAAAAAGCAAGTTTTCTATCGAAACTTCTTTCAGTCCAGAATTTTCGCCTTTTTGATAATTGTGAACATCAACTTCGTTTTGAAATATTTTGACAGGCAAACCTGTTTTGAGTGCTTCTTCACAAAATGTTTCCGTTTGCTCTCTCGTGGCACTTGGGATAGCTATAACTATTTCGTCAACCAAAAGTTTTTGAGCAAACTCTTGCACTCTGTCTATGCCACCTAAGACTTTTACACCAGAAATTTTTTTGCCATGCTTAGCCGTGTTGTCGTCAATGAGTCCAACTGGATATTTTCCGTCGTTGTCATCCAAAAATTTCTTAGCTACAACTGTTCCGGCACCGCCCGCACCAATGATTAAAACACGAGAAGACTCGCCATTTATCAATGCTTTTTTAGATGCACTCCAACGCTTAATTCTCTCAAAAGCTCTTATAAGACAGGTAAAACCAAAGAAAATACAACAGGCAAATAATATTATAGAACCAGAAAGATGTTGGAAAAACAGATATTTTAGTGTCATTAAAAGACAGGCAGAAAAGAAAGATATATACAATTGTTTTATCAGTTCTGAAAAACCAAAGTAAGTGAAAACCGTGTTGTAACTGCCCATTAAAACACTAAAGAAAATTAAGATTATAGTAGCAGAAATAGATGTATCTACCCATCTTTGCACATAATCTGGCGGTAGGTTTAAGTCAAAACGCAATAGTATTGCGAAAAAAACAGATATAAATACAATTATTACATCAAATAATAAATATAAATTCTTTTTAGTCATTTGATTGAAAATCCCCTTAAAAATATAAATAATCGCTAGGCTATCAAACATTATACCACATATTTCGATAAAAATCAACTTATTTTATTTTGATAAATAGTAATAGTTGGAAATATATCTCACAAAACATATTGACAATATTTTATATATGTGATATACTTGATACACTTTAGTGGTTTAAAGCTTTTAAGCGTGTAAGTAGTAAAAATTATTTTGGAGGATTAATTATTATGGTTACAAAAATTGTTCTATTGATTTTGTTTTTTGCATCAATGGTTGCGGTTGGGTTATATGCAAGAAAACATTCTACTAGTGTAGACGGTTTTGTTTTGGGAGGGAGAAGTGCAGGTCCTTGGCTGACAGCATTCGCTTATGGAACATCTTATTTTTCGGCAGTTGTATTTGTTGGATATGCGGGTCAGTTTGGTTGGAGATTTGGCATAGCTTCCACATGGATTGGAATTGGCAATGCTTTAATCGGAAGTCTTTTAGCATGGGTTGTGCTTGGCAGAAGAACAAGAATTATCACACAACATATTGACGCTAGAACAATGCCAGAGTTTTTTGGCAAAAGGTTTGACAGCAAGTCACTCAAAATCGCAGCGTCAATCATTATATTTGTGTTTTTAATTCCATATACAGCATCAATCTACAATGGATTATCAAGACTTTTTAGCATGGCATTTGACATTCCGTATTTATGGTGTGTTATTGCAATGGCTGTTTTCACTGGTTTGTATGTTGTTTTGGGCGGATACATGGCAACGGCAATTAATGATTTTATACAAGGAATTGTTATGTTATTCGGAATAGTTGCAGTTATCGCATCTGTTTTAATGGGACAAGGTGGCTTTACCGAAGCGGTTAAAAGTCTTGCTGAAATACCTAGTGACGTTGCTGTTACAGCTGGGCAAGAGGGTGCGTTTACATCTTTCTTTGGAACAGACCCATTCAGCTTGCTTGGTGTAATTATCTTGACATCTTTGGGAACATGGGGCTTGCCACAAATGATTGGAAAGTTTTATTCAATTAAAGATGAAAAATCAATCAACACAGGAACAGTTATCTCAACATTGTTTGCTATTGTTGTAGCTGGTGGTTCTTATTTCTTGGGTGGATTTGGACGATTATTTGACGACCCAAGCCTATATAGTGATAGCGGAGAAATTGTTTACGACTCAATCATTCCGTTTATGTTATCTGGATTATCAGATATTTTGGTTGGAATTGTTGTTGTTCTTGTTCTTTCTGCATCAATGTCTACCCTATCCTCTTTGGTTTTAACATCAAGTTCTACATTAACTCTCGACTTGATAAAAGATAATTTTATCAAAAACATGGACGAGAAAAAACAAATTTTAACTATCAGAATTTTTATAGTTGTGTTCATTGCAATTTCTGTTGTTATCGCACTCGACCCACCAGCGTTTATTGCTCAACTTATGGGCATATCATGGGGTGCTCTTGCGGGTGCATTCTTAGCACCACTATTATATGGTTTGTATTGGAAAAAGGTCACAAAACTTGCCGTTTGGACAAGCTTTGTCTGGGGTGTTGGATTTACGAGTTTCAATATGCTAGTGCCAATTACATCATCAATCAATGCAGGAGCAATCGCAATGCTAACAAGTTTGATTATTGTTCCGATAGTGAGTTTGATAACACCAAAATTTAGCAAAGAAAAAGCAGACAGCATTTTCTCTTGCCTAGACGAAAAGGTTTTAATTGCAAAAAGACATTCATTAGAAGATTAAAGTTTTTAAAAAATGGACATCAAAACGATGTCCATTTTTGTATGTTAAATGATAACTTCAACATTATTTTTTAAATAAATCCTTGGAACTCTTGTGGCTATGTCACAGACAACTTCGTAGTTTATTGTGTCACGGTGCATAGCGATTTCTTCTGTTGAAATTCTTTCGTTTTCGCTATTCCCTATCAAAACAACTACATCACCAATTTTGACATCGTCAGTATCTTCTAACAAAATCATCATCTGATCCATGCAAATTCTGCCGATAATCTTTCTGCGTTTGCCAGCGATTAAAACATCTGTGTCGCTCTGAGCGAGTATTCTTGTGTATCCGTCAGCATAGCCAACAGGTACGGTTGCGATCTTGATTTTTTTGTCAGTAGAAAATGTTCGCCCATAGCTAACACTTGAGTTTGACTCAATAGTTTTTACATGAGAAACAATTGTCTTGAAAGAAAGCACAGGTCTTAAATCTATTTTGTTTCTGATATCAAAAGACGGCATAAGACCATAGATGATTATTCCAGCACGAACCATGTCAAAATGTGCTGTTTTAAAATCAATTATTCCCGCACTATTCGCACAGTGTTTTAGCTCGAATTTTATATCAGAAAGACTGTCTATAACAAACAGAAAATTCTCTAGTTGTTTGTTAGTGAACTCGTCGGTACCCTCGTCACTAACAGCAAAATGAGTAAAAATGCCCTCTTTAATAAAGCAGTTATAAGAACAAGCTTTTTTGATTTCTTTTATAGCAGAAAAATCTCTCTGTGTGTCTTGGCAGAAAAAGCCAAGGCGACTCATACCAGTATCAACTTTTATGTGAATTTTGATTTTAGCCTGTTGCTTTTCACACTCTTCGGCTAAAACATTTGCATAATCAAGAGAATAAAGGCACTGAGAAATATTGTTTTCTTCTATTATTTTAACGTCTTTTGGAGGTGCATACCCAAGGTTTAGGATAGGCGTTTTAATGCCACTTTCACGGAGTTTCAGAGCCTCGTCAATATTAGAAACAGCAAAAAAACTTGCACCAAGCTCTTCGTAAAGTCTGGCAAGGGGCACAGAACCATGTCCGTACCCATCGGCTTTTATGACACAACAAATTTTTGAGTTTGTGTGTTTTTTTATTTCTAAATAATTGTGCTTAACAGCGTCTAGGTCAATTTCTATCCATGCACGCCTCTGAAAATTAAACATTAAATCACAACTTTCTACTATGAATTATTTAAAGTATTTTACACCGCTCTCAAATAGAAGTTGGTCTTTCATACCTGGAACATTTTGGTAAAGGTCTGTTCCTTTTCTCTCTGAGTGAGCCATTTTTCCGAGAACTCTTCCGTCTGGGCTTATGATACCCTCAATTGCACAAACAGAACCATTTGGATTCCATGTTGTGTCAGCAAATACTTTTCCGTTGTAATCACAATATTGTGTTGCAACTTGACCATTTTCGATAAGTGACGCAAGTGATTTTTCGTCAGCTACAAAACGACCCTCACCATGAGAAACAGGAACGCTGAACACATCGCCAACATTAACAGCAGAAAGCCATGGAGATTTTGTGCTAGTGATTTTTGTATAAGCCATACGAGAAACATGGCGACCGATATTATTAAAAGTAAGTGTTGGGTCTGTTTCTTGTGGCATTGTGATTTTTCCATAAGGCACAAGTCCTAATTTGATAAGTGCTTGGAAACCGTTGCAAATACCCATCATCAAGCCATCTCTTTGCTCCATAAGCTCTGAAACAGCCTCCCAAACTTTTGGATTTCTAAATGTTGTAGCGATAAATTTGCCAGAACCCTCTGGCTCGTCACCACCAGAGAAACCACCTGGAAGCATAACGATTTGTGATGATTTGATAGACTCAACCATACGCTCGATTGTTTCTTCGATATCACTAGCACAAAGGTTTTTAACAACCAAAATCTCTGCTTGTGCACCAGCTTTTTCAAAAGCTCTCATTGTGTCAATTTCGCAGTTAGTTCCTGGGAATGCAGGGATAAACACCTTTGGTTTTGCAACTTTGATAGCAGGTGATTTTGTGTATTTTTCAGCACAAGGGATAACTTCTCTTGGCATTGGAGCGTTTTCTGCATTGTTTGGAAAGATTTTTTCTAGTGTTCCCATAAATGAATTTAGTAGTACAGCATTTTCAATTTTATTAGAATTTACAGTGAAATATTCGTTGTTAGTGATAGTTCCCAAAACAACTGTATTTTCTGGAACACTTGTAACCTCTGCTACAATGTAACCAGCTTTTGCAGTGAACAAAACATCTTTTGATAGATTTTCTGTATCAAAACCAAAACCATTACCAAAGCTCATTTTTGTGATACAAGCAGAAACACCACCCTCTTTTACAACAGAGGCAGAAACGATAGTTTTGTTTTCTATTAAACCTTTAATATTTTTGTAATATTCTTTTAATTTTGCCCAATTTGGCATAGATTTCTCTTCTTCAATTGGGAATAAAACAACTGTGTTTCCAGCATTTTGGAAAGTTGCAGAAATTGTTTTAGAAGCCTTTGTCATTGCTACTGCAAAGCTAACAAGTGTTGGTGGTACATCTAAATCCTCAAAAGAACCAGACATACTGTCTTTACCACCGATTGATGGAATTTCCATGTTAAGTTGAGCTGTGAGTGCTCCTAATAAAGCAGCCGCAGGTTTGCCCCAACGCTCTGCCTTGTCGTATAGTCTTTCAAAATATTCTTGGAAAGTAAGTCTTGATTTTAGTGGGTCAGCACCGACAACAGCAAGTTTTGAGAGTGACTCAACAACTGCCCAAACAGAGCCGTGGAATGGGCTGAATTTTGAAACAGCTGGGATGTATCCATAACTCATAGCAGTTGCATCGTCTGTTTCACCTTTTAATACAGGAACTTTTGCAATCATTGCATCTTCTGGTGAAAGTTGGAACTTTCCGCCAAAAGGCATATTAACAGTAGACGCACCGATTGACGCATCAAAACGCTCTGACAATCCTTTTTGGCTACAAACCTCAAGTCTTGAAAGGTTTTTGACAAACGCATCTTCTATGGATAAATCAGATAAAACACTTGGAACAGTATTTCTGTAATTATCTTCTGCTTTTGGAGCAGTTATATATGCTTTTGCGTTTTGTGTAACACCGTTTGTATCCAAAAAGTCACGGCTAAGATTAACGATTAAATCGCCTCTCCAGTCCATTGTGAGCCTGTTATCGTCTGTTACAATAGCAACACATCTAGCGTCTAGGTTTTCTTCTTTAGCAAAAGCGATAAATTTATCAACATCACAAGGGGCAACAACAACAGCCATTCTCTCTTGTGACTCAGAGATAGAAAGTTCTGTTCCGTCTAGTCCCTCGTATTTTTTAGGAACTTTGTTAAGGTCAATTTTTAGACCAGGAGCAAGCTCGCCAATAGCAACACAAACACCACCAGCACCAAAGTCGTTACATCTTTTTATAAGAGTAGAAACGCTTGGATTTCTGAATAATCTTTGAATTTTTCTTTCAGTAGGTGGATTACCTTTTTGAACTTCTGCACCACAAACCTCGATAGACTCAAGTGTGTGAGCTTTTGAAGAACCTGTTGCACCACCACAGCCATCACGTCCAGTAGCACCGCCTAAAAGAATGATTATATCATCTTTTGATGGTTCTTCACGAACGACATTAGCCTTTGGAGAAGCACCGACAACAGCACCAATTTCCATTCTTTTTGCAACATAACCAGAGTCGTATAACTCTGTAACTTGACCAGTTGCAAGACCGATTTGGTTACCATAAGAAGAGTATCCAGCTGCTGCACCAGTTGTGATTTTTCTTGATGGCAATTTGCCTTTTATAGTATCTTTAACACTCACAGTTGGGTCGCCACTGCCTGTAACACGCATAGCTTGATATACATAAGCTCTGCCAGAAAGTGGGTCACGAATTGCACCACCTAAACAAGTTGCAGCACCACCAAAAGGCTCTATCTCTGTT
>JAWXUN010000057.1:0-9494 GCA_044426425.1 Clostridia bacterium
ACAGGTTCATACAGCAATGGTTGGAACTGTAACCCAACAATCTTCTTGATGAACTCATTTGTATACACAGATGCTATCACAACTGGTAAATATATCGAAGACGACAATGTTGTTATAACTTATACAACAGACGGCTTTAGACAAGGTACAGAATGGTTAAGCAGTCTTTCTGAACAAGGATTGTTATATACAGACACATTCACACAAGACGACACAATGCTTAAACAATTAACAACACAAGACGTTCAACTTGTTGGTGTAACAGCTGGTGGTCTTCAATCTAACTTTACAACAATGACAAATAACGAAGAAGGCGATTGGACAAACTGGACAACAATTGCTCCGCTAGAAGGACCAGACGGCGTTCAATATGCAAAATACACAGCTTCATTCCCTAACTCAAGAATTAACATGACAACAAACTGCGAATACCCAATCGCAACATTCAAAATGCTTGACTATCTAACAGAACCAACAGTTGCTATGAACTGTGTATTCGGTCAACAAGGCGAATGGTGGGATTATGCTGAAGAGGGCGACATCGGCCTTGACGGTGAGCAAGCTATCTACACAAACATAAAACTTTCTAACGCACAAGACACAGGCGATACAAACTATGCATGGTGCCAAATTGGTCACTCATACTCATATCCAGGCTGGCACACAGGTCAAACAGTTACAGGCGACCCAGAGAGCGACATGGAGTCAATCATATACGCATCAGCTGTTACTTATGAGCCATACACACCAGATATGGATATGATTATGCCTCCAGTTATCTTCAGTGAAGACGATTCTGCAACAGTTGTTGCTTATAACACAACTCTTTCAGAAGCAGTTGACTCTTACTTTGTTAATGCAATCGTTAACGGTTATTCAGACGAAGGTTGGGAAGCTTTCCAAGAAACTCTTATCAACTGTGGCGTTGAAGAGTTCCAAGCTCTATACCAAGCTGGATACGAGGATTACCTAGAGCGTATTAGCTAAGGAATTATAAAGATTTTACTATTATATAGAAAAATAAAATTATAGAAGAACCGCCCACGGCTTTTGCCATGGGCGGTTTTTCGTGCGTTATAAATTTTGGATTAAATCAAATTCTTTCATCGCTGTTTCGTAGTTTGTGAAATGAATTGCGTTAATGCCATGTTTTTTTGCCTCGTTTACGTTGTCTATTTTGTCGTCAAAGAACACACAGTCTTGTGGAACAAGCGAAAATTTTTCGATTAATTTTTCATAGATTTTTGGATCTGGTTTGATAAGCCCAACTTCATAGGACATAAGTTTTCCGTCTATGTAGTTTAAAAAATCAAAATTTTTCTGTGACATTGCAAAAGTGTCAGTTCCATAATTAGATAGTATATAAATCTTAAAACCCTTGTCTTTCATAGATTTAACCCAGCTGTTGGCATAAGAAAAAGGCAAAAGATTTTCGTGAACATCTATGAGAGCGGTTTTTATTCTATCCGACAAAACAGGCTCTTTTTCGTCCAAGTATTTAAAAAGTTGGTCAAAACCAATAGCCCCACGGTCAATGTCGTTCCAAAGATTTTCGTCGCATATAGTGAGTTTCGATGCAATCTCAAACTCTTCTTTGTTAAAATGCTTTTTAAAGCATTCTTGCCAGTTAAAAGACACCAGAACTTGCCCGATATCAAAAATTATTGTGTTAATCATAGCATTTCTCCTTGAAGTTTTTTAAATTTTATGATAAAATTGTATCACAGAATTTAAAATTTAGCAAGAAAAAGAAAGGAAAGTCACGGAAGATAAAACTAAATGTTTTTTGGCACTTGGTGCAACTACCATGACAAGGTTATATAAATGGATTATTCAAAAATATTAGCTACCGAATTTTCGCTTGACTCTTGGCAAATCGAAAAACTTATAGAATTAATAGACGAGGGGAACACAATCCCTTTTATCGCACGATATAGAAAAGAAGCTCACGGTTCGCTTGATGACCAAAAAATACGTGAGATTTATGACAGACTAATATACCTAAGAAACTTAGATGCAAGACGTGAAGAAGTCAGAAAACTTATTACAGAGCAAGAGAACATGACAGACGAAATTTCTAAAGCCTTGGATTTTTCAAAGACTCTTTCTGAAATAGAGGACATATATAGACCATTTAAACCAAAGAGAAAAACTCGTGCATCCATAGCAAAAGAAAAGGGGCTAGAGCCTTTAGCTAAAGCGATTTTGGAGCAGTTTAACGACTACCCAGTTGATTTGGCAGAAAAATTTGTTGATAAAGAAAAGGGCGTTGCAGACACAGATGTTGCACTCCAAGGAGCAAATGATATTATCGCAGAGATGATTTCGGACGACTCTTCAATCAGAAAACGTCTAAGAGTAGTCACTTTGGCACAGGCATCTCTTAGCACAAAAGCTTCAAAAGAAGAGGACTCTGTTTATAGTATGTACTATAACTTTGCACAGCCAATATCAAAAGTTGCAGGGCACAGAGTTTTGGCAATTGACCGTGGTGAAAAAGAAGGATTTTTAAAAGTTTCGGTTGACTTAGATATAACAAGAGGACAAAATATTCTCATCAGCACTTATGCAAAACACGACAACTCTTGCGGAGATTTTGTTATAGAAGCGGCAAAAGATGCTTATACAAGATTGGTTTTTCCAGCTATCGAAAGAGAGATAAGGGCAGAGCTGACGGCAAATGCAGCCGAAAGTGCGATAAAAGTTTTTGCACTGAATTTGCGACCACTTTTGATGCACCCACCTGTCAAAGGAAAAGTTACAATCGGACTTGACCCAGGATACAGAACAGGTTGCAAGGTTGCAGTTGTCGATGAAACAGGAAAAGTGCTAGACACAAACGTAATCTATCCAACTCACGGCGAAAACAGAGAAAGACAATCGAGCGAGTGCATTGTTAAATTGGTAAAAAAACACGGTGCAAGCCTAATTGCAATAGGCAACGGAACAGCGTCTAAAGAAACAGAGATTTTTACAGATAAGCTTATCAAAGAAAATAATTTGCCAACTGAATATGTTGTTGTCAGCGAGGCTGGAGCATCGGTTTATTCAGCATCAAAACTTGCAGCCTCAGAATATCCAGACTACGACTTGACACTGAGAAGTGCTATTTCAATAGCCCACAGACTACAAGACCCTCTTGCAGAACTCGTAAAAATCGACCCAAAAGCTATTGGCGTTGGACAATATCAACACGATATGCCACCAAAAAGACTAGATGAAGCACTCCGTGGAGTGGTAGAGGATTGCGTTAACAGCGTTGGTGTTGACCTAAACACAGCATCTCCAGCACTGCTAGAGAACATTGCGGGAATTGGCCCAGCACTTGCGAAAAATATTATAAATTATCGCCAAGACAACGGAGCGTTTAAAAGCCGTACAGAACTCAAAAAAGTTGCAAAACTTGGACCTAAAGCCTTTGAGCAATGTGCAGGATTTTTGAGAGTTTCAGAGAGCGACAATGTTTTAGATAACACAGGAGTTCACCCAGAGTCTTATGCAAATGCGAAAAAAATTCTGAAAATCTGTGCCTATGATTTAAAGAAAATGCCAGAGGGTGGTTTCTTTAAATTGCCAGAAAAAATTGAAGAAATCGGTGCAGAAAAAATTGCAGAAGAAGTTGGAATTGGCTTGCCAACCCTTATGGATATAGTCAAAGAACTTGTCAGCCCAGGCCGTGACCCTCGTGATGAAATCGAAAAAGTTGCACTAAGAAGTGACATAAAGGACATCAAAGACCTCAAAGCAGGAATGGAAATGATGGGAACTATCAGAAATGTTATAGACTTTGGTGCGTTTGTAGACATCGGAGTGCACCAAGACGGCTTGGTACACATAACACAAATCAGCAACAAATTTATCAAGCACCCATCAGATGTGCTAAAAGTTGGCGATATAGTCAAGGTTTGGGTAATGGGTGTTGATGTGCAAAAAAACAGAATTTCTTTAACAATGAAAGAAACAAAAGTTAAGGAATAAATTATTTATCAAAAAAAAGAGGTGGATTTTATTAAAATACTTGTAATTGGCGACGTTGTTGGTTCTAGGGGCTGTGAGTTTATCAGGGACAGGCTCAGTGGCATCAAGCGTTCAAAAGAAATAGATATTGTCATTGCAAATGGCGAGAACTCGGCAGACGGAAACGGCATCACACCTTCTGGTGCTAACTATCTTTTTGATAGCGGTGTTGACCTTATCAGCCTTGGCAACCACACATATAGAAGACACGAGATTTGCGACTATCTTGATGAAACAGAGCATATAATTAGACCAGCGAACTTTCCTAGTGGTGCACCAGGCAAGGGCTTTGTTATCTATGACATGGGCAGGTGGCAAATTTGTCTTATCAACTTGATGGGTACATCTTTTATGGAGCCTTTGGATTGCCCTTTTGCAAAGCTCGACGAAATACTAAAAAATAACGATTTGCCAAAAATTAAAATAGTAGATTTTCACGCAGAGGCAACAGGCGAAAAACGTGCATTTGGCTTTTATGCAGACGGCAGAGTGTCAGCTGTTTTTGGCACACACACACACGTTCAAACAGCCGACGAGAGTATTTTGCCAAATGGAACAGGCTATATAACAGATGTTGGAATGGTTGGTTCTGTCAACTCTGTTTTAGGTGTAAAATCTGAACTTATTATAAGAAAACTAAAAACAAAGTTGCCTGTGCGTTTCGACTATGCCCAAAATGAGCAAGAGATGAATTGCATTATACTCGATATTGACAAAAACACAGGAAAATGTTTGAATATTGAAAGAATGATTGTCAGATAATATTTTTTTATAAAAATTTGAAAAAAATATTTGATATTATAAAAATATTGTGGTATAATTGTACGAAAGAACAATATATTTAATGAAGGTTAGGACGTATTGATATGATTAAAGGGTGTCAGTTGAGAGATGCGATTATTTCGGCATCTAACAATTTAAAAAACAATAAAAAAAGAACAAACGATTTAAACATATTCCCAGTTCCAGATGGCGATACAGGCACAAATATGTCTATGACAATAAACGCTGCCGCTGTCAAATTGGCTGAATTAAACGATGCTTGCACAGCTTGTGAAGTTGCAAAACTCACAGCGTCGGCAATGCTACGTGGAGCAAGAGGAAACTCTGGCGTTATTCTTTCTCTTTTGTTCAGAGGTTTTTCGGTCGGACTTGCAGAGCAAGAAGAGGCAGACGCATCTGCTCTTGTAAAAGCTCTAAAAGTTGGTGTGGAAGAAGCTTATAGTGCTGTTATGAAACCAACAGAGGGCACAATTTTGACAGTTGCAAGAGTTGCATCAGAACTAGGCGAAGCAGCACTAGAGATGAGCGACGATGCAATTTATATTTGGTCAGCAATTTGCAAAGGTGCGTCAGAAGCACTAGAAGAAACCCCAGAGCTATTGCCAGTTCTTAAAAAAGCTGGTGTTGTTGATGCTGGTGGTTTTGGTCTTTGCCTAATTTTTGAGGGAATGCTTTCTGTTATTAAACATGGCGATATTATTCCGCTAAAAGCAGACGAAGATGACGAAGAAGAGTCTACAACTGCTCTTGCAGAGTGGGAGGGCGAGATAACTTTCACATATTGCACAGAGTTTATTGTTGGCAGAAATGAAGAATGCCAAACAAGCCCAGTCGAGCTACGTGACTATCTTGAAACACTTGGCGACTGTGTTGTTGTGGTTGATGACGAAGATATTATAAAAGTTCATGTTCATACAGAAAACCCAGGAAAAGCAATGCAAAAAGGTCTTGAGTTTGGCGAGCTTTTAACTGTAAAAGTAGAAAATATGCGTGAGCAAAACAGACAGGCAAAGGCTGCAAAAGATGCAGAACGTCTAAAATTCCAAGAGCCAACAGAGGAATATGGTTTTGTTTCTATATGTGCTGGCGACGGTCTAAAAGACTTGTTTGTCGATTTAGGTTGTATGCAAGTTGTTAGCGGTGGTCAAACAATGAACCCAAGCACAGCGGACATCACAGAGGCAATTTTGGCAACTCCTGCAAAAACTGTCTATGTTTTGCCAAATAACAAAAATATAATTCTTGCAGCAGAGCAAGCTGTTCCATTTGTCACAGACAGAAAAGTTATTATTATTCCAACAAAAACAATTCCACAAGGAATTTCAGCTATGTTGGCTTTTGATGATTTTAGTGCTGAGGACGAAAATGTTACAAATATGAATGTTGCTATAACAAATGTTGGCACAGGTCTTGTTACATTTGCTGCCAGAAATTCTGAATATGGCGGACACAAAATCAAAGAGGGCGATATCTTAGGTCTTGTTAATGGCAAGATGGATTATATCGCAAAAACAGCAAGTTCGGCTTGCCTAAAAGTTGCAAAATCTTTGGTTAACAAACAAAGCAATTTTGTAACCCTCATTTATGGTAGCGATACACAAGAGGAAGAGGCTGTGCAAATGTATGAAACACTAAGGGCAAAACTTGGTTCTAATATAGAAATAAGCCTTGTTAACGGCGGTCAGCCAATTTATTACTACATTATTTCAGTTGAATGATGAAATTTTTATAGTCAAAATAAATATAAATTTAAGATAGATTTATCTTTACTCATACAAATCGTTAAAAAATGCAAGTTGAAGTAATTTTACTTGCATTTTTCTTGTATTTATATTAAAATAGTAAGTAAAGCAAAAACATTTTGCAGTTAGTTTAAACAAACAATTTCAAATTAATTTAGAGATAACTATATACACAAGAATGGAGATTTATTTTATGTCAAATGTTCAACTAGATACAGCACAAGCAAAGCTTATGTATGAAGAGGTGAAAGCAGAGTATGATAATTTTTCAGCTCAAAACCTAAAACTAAACATGGCTAGAGGAAAGCCTTGTGCAAAACAACTCGATTTAGCACTTGGGGTTTTAGAGTCTTTACACGCAAGAAGTGAATTCGAAAATTCAACAGGCGATGACTGCCGTAACTATGGTATGTGGGATGGTCTTCCAGAAATGAAAGATATATTCGCAAAAATTCTTGATGTTCCTAGTTCACAAGTTGTTTTAGGAAATAACTCAAGCCTTATGCTTATGTTCGAGGTTATTTCAAGAGGATATTCACATGGATATATGGGAAATCCAGCATGGTGCAAACTCGACAAAGTCAAGTTTCTTTGCCCCGTTCCAGGCTATGACAGACATTTTGCAATAACTGAATATTTTGGCATAGAAATGATAAATATACCAACAGACGACAATGGCCCAGACATGGATATGGTTGAGGAACTTGTTGCAAAAGACGACAGCATCAAAGGTATTTGGTGTGTTCCAAAATACTCAAACCCAACAGGTGTCACATATTCAGACGAGGTTGTTAAGCGTTTTGCTAGTCTAAAACCACTTGCAAAAGATTTTCTTATCATGTGGGATAACGCATATAGCGTTCACGATTTAACAGATACACCTGATACACTTATCAGTTTGTATAACGAGGCTAAAAAACTTGGCAACGAAAATATGGTTTGCACATTTGCCTCTTCTTCAAAAATCTCTTTCCCAGGTGCAGGTGTTTCAGCATTTGCAACAGGCGAAAAAGTTTTGAAAGACCTGGAGCTTCACCTAACAACACAAAGTATCGGTCCAGACAAACTAAATCAACTAAGACACATTTTATACCTACACGATTTTTCTGGTGTGTTAGAGTTAATGCAAGGTCACAGAGCAATCTTAGAGCCAAAATTTAACAAAGTTTGCGATATTTTAGCAGAAAAATTAGAGGGATACGCAACATGGAATATGCCAAATGGTGGCTATTTTGTGAGTGTTGATGTTGAAGATGGTTGTGCAAAAAGAGTTGTAGAACTTTGCAAAAATGCAGGAGTTATACTCACATCAGCTGGAGCAACATTCCCTTATGGCAAAGACCCAAAAGACAGCAACATCAGAGTTGCACCAACATTCCCACCAATCGAAGAGCTAGAAACAGCTATGAACCTATTCTGCGTTTGTGTTAAACTTGCAGTTTGCGAAAAATACCTTTGATTAATTATGTTGCGTGTGCTTTGTAAATATTAAAAACTGTACATTATAAAAAAATAAGGAGAGTTTAAAAATGAAAATTAATAGCAATTATAACAAACTAGTCGCTGGTTATCTTTTTCCTAGAATTGCAAAAGGTCTAAATGACTACAAAGAAAAACACCCAGAGGCTGACGTTATCAAAATGGGTATCGGCGACGTTACACTTCCACTTGCTCCAGCAGTTGTTACAGCTATCGAAAAAGCAACAGCTGAAATGGGTGAGAGAGAAACATTCAAAGGCTATGGAGAAGAGCAAGGCTATGCTTTTTTAAGAGATGCGGTTTGCAATTACTATGCTACAAATGGCGTTTCTCTTGATAATGACGAAGTTTTTATCAGCGATGGTGCAAAAAGTGATATCGGAAATATTCTCGACCTTTTTTCTGCTGACAACGATGTTTTAGTTCCAGACCCTGTTTATCCTGTATATGTTGATACAAACATTATGGGTGGCAGAAATATCAAATATCTTGCAGGTAATGAAGAAAACGGATTTTTGCCAATGCCTGACTACAACACAACTGCTGATATTATCTATCTTTGCTCTCCTAACAATCCAACAGGTGCTGTTTATACAAAAGAGCAACTAGCTTCTTGGGTTGATTATGCTAACAAAAACGACGCTATCATTCTTTTTGACAGTGCTTACGAAATTTTTATAACAGACGAAAATCTTCCTAGATCAATTTATGAGATTGAGGGTGCAAGAACTTGTGCGATTGAGTTCTGTTCTTTCTCAAAAACTGCGGGCTTTACAGGCACAAGATGTGGTTACACAGTTGTTCCAAAAGACTTGGTTAGAGAAGATACATCTATCAACAAAATGTGGCTTCGCCGTCAAACAACAAAATTCAACGGTGTTCCATACATTGTTCAAAAAGGTGCAGAGGCTGTTTTCACAGAAGAGGGAATGGCTCAAATCAAAGCGAATGTTGAGTATTATCGTGAAAATGCTAAAACAATTGCAAACACACTTGACGAACTCGGAATTTGGTATGCAGGTGGCACACACTCTCCATATATTTGGCTAAAATGCCCACTCGGCTTGTCATCTTGGGAATTTTTCGACAAACTTCTCGAAGAGGCAAATGTTGTCGGAACACCTGGTGCAGGTTTTGGCGAAAATGGCGAAGGCTACTTCCGTTTAACAGCTTTTGGCACACACGAAAACACAATAGAAGCAATGAGAAGACTAAAAGAAATGCTTAAATCAAACGGATAAGAACGGACTTAGTGAAAACTATATGTTTCATGTAGGGAAGGGGCTTGCTCCTTCCGTGGGTTAACGGATAAATGTTGCACGAAATGTACATATTTTTTCGGATAAAGATATATCGCCCTAGGTGGGAGCAAGCCCTAAGCGTGTTGATTAGGAAAAAAACAATAAAAATTTAATAAAAAAAAGGAAAACCGATTCATTTATGTTATAATGCAATTGCTTAAAAAAACACAAA
>JAWXUN010000058.1:0-9477 GCA_044426425.1 Clostridia bacterium
GCACTATCAAAATCGCCTAAATCTTCTATATTAAAACTCAAATTTTTCAGTGTTTTGCTTATGTTCTGAATATCATTTTTTGAAAGAGTATCGGCAGTTTTATCTATATTTAGTCCAATTTTTCGGACAATAGAAAAACCTAACTTCATGTTAATAATACCATTTAAAAGTTCTGATACCCTCATACTTGGGCGGTTTTTTGTTATGCTTAAAATGTCAGAAAATACTTTATTTTCGTCCATTTCTGGCATTAAATCTATTAGCAATTTATGCTTTTTTCCTCTTTTAATATAGGAGGATAAATTAAAAATGCAAATTCCTGAAATACCTTTTTCAGAAAAAATAATCTCTCCGCTTTCGCCATAAATCTCTTTGTTTTCGCAAATTAGTTTTGCCGTAACTTTGGAGCGAACACCAGATAGATTTTTTAGAAATTTATCAGAAATTTTGAAAGACACAAGGGCAGGCGAAAGCTCTGTTAGACTATGCCCAAAACTTTTGATTATCTCAAAAATTTCATCGCCACAGCCATGTTTAGAAGAGGCTTTTGAACCACTTGCGATAATCAAATTTTTGCAAATAATTTTCTGCGAATTTTCTGAAAAAACTGTAAAAAAACCATTTTCTTTTTTAGCATTTACCGCTTTAAAATTCAAAAAAACTTCCACGTTATTTTCTAACAAAACATCAGAAAAAGCTTTGACTACTGCCTGAGCCTGAAAACTTTTTGGGTACACTCTTCCCTGTTCATCCGCAGTAGTCATTATTCCGATTTTGTGAAATTCATGCTCAATATTTGAGCATGAATTTTCTTTTAAAATATTTTCTATTAAATCTACATCACCATGAAAAAAATCTCTTTGTATATTTCTGTTACAAAGGTTACACTTGCCGTTTCCTGTTGCCAAAAGTTTTTTTCCGATTTTTGCATTTCCGTCTAAAACTGCAACTTTTTTACCTTTTTCAGAGAGTTTTACAGCTGCCATAAGCCCTGACGCACCTGCTCCGATTATAGCAAAATCAAACTTTTTCATTTTTGTCACCACATTTTTTGCCACAAACATCTGCAAAAGTATAGGACTCTAGCCTTTCACGAACTAGCAGTGAAATATCGTTATAAATCGTATGAAGTCTGCAATCTGGGTTAGAACAAGTATATTCATTTTGTTGACAACGACTAATTCTAAAAGGTCCTTCAACAGATTCAATAACCATTCTTAAGTTTATTTCGGACGGTTTTCCGTTCAAAAGATATCCGCCCTTTGAGCCTTTGAACGACAAAACAATTTTGTCTGACACAAGTTTGCGTAGTATCTTAAGTGCAAAACGCTCTGGCACTTGACTTTCTCTTGCAATTGTTTTAGCATCAATTTTTTCTTGATTAAAAGACAGCAGTTCCACTATCTTTACAGCATAATTTGCCTCTAGGGTCATGTGCATAAAACTACTCCTTAGTCTAAAAAGTCTTTTAACTTTTTACTTCTACTTGGATGTCTTAACTTTCTAAGTGCTTTTGCCTCGATTTGTCTAATTCTCTCTCTTGTAACATTAAATTCTTTGCCAACCTCTTCAAGAGTTCTCGAACGTCCGTCCTCTAGTCCAAAACGAAGTTTTAGGACTTTTCCTTCACGGTCAGTTAGTGAGTTCAAAACATTTCCGAGTGTTTCTTTTAATAGAGTGTGTGACGCTGCATCTGCTGGTGCAGGTGCTTCATCGTCTGGGATAAAGTCGCCAAGGTGGCTGTCCTCTTCTTCACCAATTGGTGTTTCTAGGGACACAGGCTCTTGTGCCACACGCATAATTTCTCGCACTCTTTCAACAGGGATATCTATTTCGGCAGCGATATCCTCAGCCGATGGCTCGTGTCCGTTTGTGTGCAAAAGTTGGCTAGAAACTTTTTTAACTTTGTTGATTGTTTCAACCATGTGAACAGGAATTCTGATTGTTCTTGCTTGGTCGGCAATTGCTCTTGTAATAGCCTGTCTAATCCACCATGTTGCATAAGTAGAGAATTTAAAACCTTTTGTGTAGTCAAATTTTTCAACCGCTTTGATAAGACCAAGATTGCCCTCTTGAATTAAATCCAAAAATTGCATACCTCTACCAAGATATCTTTTTGCAATACTAACAACAAGTCTGAGGTTAGCCTCCGAAAGTCTTTTTTTCGCCTTTGGGTCGCCTGCTTTTATATCTATGGCAAGTTGTTTTTCGTCCTCTGTTGTTAAAAGTGGAACACGTCCGATTTCTTTCAAATAAACTTTTACAGGGTCGTCGATAGCCATTCCATCTGCACCGATACCAGCATCAAGCTCTTCTATTTCTCCAACAACTTTTGTTATGTCTAAGTCTGTAATTAATATGTCAGATACATCCTCGATAATCTCAATTCCTTGTGCCTCAAGTGCATCATAAAATTTTTCGAGTTGCTCAGGGTCAAAATCCATCTCTCCCAGTGCATCCAAAATCTCTTTGTTTGTCAGTTGTCCTTTTGTTTTTCCAAGCTCCAAAAGCTCACGAATAACGTTCTTTTTCTCTGCGTTAGCCATTTATTCTTCCATTCCTTTCGTATCAATACCAATCTGCGATTAGTATAAGAGATTATTTTTTTCTCTCTTTTAGCACCTTCAAATAATCTGCGAGGTCGCTTGCATCTGCTTTTTTTATGCTCTCTGCGTTTGAAAAAGCTCCCTCTTTTTTTATTAAATCTATATAATCACTGGCGTCTTTCGGACTTATCACAATGTCCGCAAATTTTATTAAAATACGTGACATTGCCGCCATTTCGTCAGTGCTTAAATCACCTGCTATATCGCTTAAGCTAATTGCTTGACTGCTGATATTTTTACCCAAAACTAGCAAATATACTCTTTTGCAAAAACTTGTAAGAAAATTTTCTGGAGAAATTTTTTCCTTACAAAAGTCAACACCATCTGGATTTGTAAAAATATAGGCCAACAAACTCTCTTCTGCTGTTGCAATTCGCAAATTTTTCGCTTTTTCAGGGTTTGTTCTGTCGCCAATTCCTGTTATATTTTTTTGTCGTTCTCTAACAAATTTCTTTTGCTGAACTTTTTCTGTTTGCGTGATTTTTTTCTGAACCTGTGTGTCTATCGAGGTTTTTTGCACTCCGATTTCTGCGGATAATTTGCCCATATAAACATCACGCTCAATGCTATTATCAACATTTCCCAAAATCTCCGCACAGGCGGTTAGATAGCTAACCTTGCCCTGTTCTGTTTCCAAATTATACTTGATTTTTTCGAGTCCCATAAGGTATTCAATGTCGGTTTTTGCATTGTCAACTAAGTGTCTAAACTTAATCGCACCGTCTTTTCCACCTTTTTTGATAAACTCGTCTGGGTCTTTTCCGTCTGGGATAGTGATAATTTTCACAGCTAGTCCAGCCGTTCGCAGAATCGGAATTGCCCTTGTGGTTGCTTTTTTTCCTGCCTCGTCACTGTCATAGCATATCACAATTTCTTTGCTATATTTAGTTATAATCTTTGCTTGCTCTGTTGTTAGTGCCGTGCCAAGCGAGGCGATTGCACCAGTAAATCCAGCTTGGTGCAATACGATAACGTCCATATATCCCTCTGCCAAAATCAGTGTATCTTTGCTGTTTTTCGCAAAGTTCATCGCAAAAAGTCCCTGACTTTTGTGATAGACAGGTGTGTCTGAACTGTTGATATACTTTGGTTTTTCGTCTGTCAAAATTCTGCCACCAAAAGCGACAACATTTCCTCTTAAATCAATTATCGGAAACATAACTCTTGAATTAAACCTATCAACAGGATTTCCATTTTTAGAAATAAACGCAAGATTTGCAGCGTCCATTTCTTCTTTTTTGTAGCCAAGTTTTTTTAAGTGATTTACTAAATCAAACCTGCCATCAGAGGCATAACCCAATCCAAAATGTCTGATAATTTTTGGGC
This sequence comes from Clostridia bacterium, assembly GCA_044426425.1. Taxonomy (GTDB): domain Bacteria; phylum Bacillota; class Clostridia; order Oscillospirales; family Acutalibacteraceae; genus SIG603. The sequence goes on from JAWXUN010000058.1 coordinate 3,933, forward strand.
TTAATTTTCTATTTGTAAAATAAGCGAGTGCGTTTTTTCCAGCATCACTCATCAGTGCCGAGTGAAAAAACCTTGCTGTTTCTCTGTTTATCTCCAAAACCCTCGCCCTTAGCATAGACATAGAGTTATCTGCTCCGCTTTCAGGCACTTGCAGTCCCGCTCTGTCCGCCAAAAACCTTACCGCCTCTAGGTAGTCCAAGTTTTCTATCTTCATAACAAAGGTTATGATATCGCCACCTGCACCACAGCCAAAGCAGTGGAAATATCCATTTTCTGGCGACACATTAAAAGACGGAGTTTTTTCGTTGTGAAAAGGACAAAGTCCAAGCATATTTTTTCCACGTCTTTTTAGGTTTACATAGGAAGAAACGACTTCTTCAATTGATATACGTGACTTTAATTCTTGTATAAAATATGGGGGTATGGCCATTAATCTCCTCCATTTACATACCGATATTCCAAGATTTTGGAATAAATAAATTTTCGTAACTAACTATCGCATAGCGGTCTGACATACCAGCGATAAAGTCTGCAACTGCTCTCTCTTCACCCTCGTTATTTGCAACAATTTTGAGGTTGTCAGGTAACAATTCTGTGTGTTTAAGATAATAAGAAAACAAACTTTCTATAATATGCGGAATTTTCCGCTCTTCTCTTTTTGCATAAGGGTTGAGGTACACACTGCTATACATAAACTTGTGCAGTGCATAATATGCCGTTTTTGTGTCAGCGTCCATGTCTAGCTCTCCATTTTTGCTGTTTGTAATTAGCGAATTGACAAAGCTTGTAATCCTCTTTGTTTTAGTATCTCCCAAAACTTTTACAATCTCTTTGGGAATGTCTTCTTCTGACATAACTTTTGCGGTTATCGCATCGTCAATATCGTGATTCATATATGCAATTCTGTCGGCATATCGGACAATTCTGCCCTCTGTTGTGCTCGCCTCTATGCCCCCAGTGTGCTTGCCAATTCCGTCTAGCACTTCATAAGTAAGATTTAGGCCTTTTCCGTTTTTCTCCAAAACTTGTGCAACCCTCACACTGTGTTCATAATGTCTAAAACCACCTGTGAGTATGTCGTTGAGTGCCCTTTCGCCTGCGTGGCCAAAAGGCGTATGCCCTAAGTCGTGCCCAAGTGACACAGCTTCGGTTAAATCTTGGTTAACCCGAAGTCCAATTGCAACGGTACGAGCAATCTGAGAAACCTCAAGCGTGTGTGTTAGCCTTGTTCTGTAATGGTCGCCCTCTGGCGACAAGAACACTTGAGTTTTGTGCATGAGTCGGCGAAAAGCCTTTGAATGAATAATTCTGTCACGATCTCTTTGAAAACAAGTACGAATTTGCTCTGGCCTGTCCTCTTTTTCTCTACCCTTGCTGTTTTTAGAAAGGCAAGCGTAAGGCAAAAGGATAGCGGCTTCGTTCTGCTCTGTGATTTCTTTAATTGTCACGACATCAACTCCTCACGCCATTATTTTTTCTTTATAACTACATATACAACAAAAAAACGTAAAATACTTTATTTTTTTAAAAATTATTTAAAAATTATTTCAGAGCCCTGTTTTTTCAGTTTTTCGCTAATTTCAAAAACTTCTTTTGTGTATATTTCACCTGGCACTAAAAAGGGAATGCCTGGCGGATAAATCCACATATATTTATTAGAAACCTCGCCTATTTCAATCTCTTTTTTTATTCCTTTTTTGGCTTGATTTATAGAAATTTCTGGCTTTTTTGCAAAATTTTTATATGCAAAAATCTCTTTTTCTTCAAAAATTAATCCGTCGTCAATCTCCAAAAGTGCTTTTAAAAGTTCTGTGATTGTTTCCTGTGTGTCACCAAGCCCTGTCATTGCAAGAGCGATATCTGCATAAGCCATTTCTAGCTCAATATTATATTTTTCACGCAAAATCGACATTAATTCTCTGCCATTTATATTTGTTTTCGCCGTGCTTATCAAAATTTTGCTTTTATCTTTTTCTTTGTCATCAATAATTTTTAGATGTTTAAATTCATCTGATTTGTCATAAAAAAACTCAAGATTTTCTTTCCAATTTACAAAACTTTGACTTGAATTTTCAAAAAAATCTACACAAGAACAAATAGACGCTAACAAAAGATAAGACGGACTACTACTCTGAAAAATATTGATATTGTTTTGCACATTCTCTTCGTTTATGCCATTGTTTATGTGTAAAATAGCTGTTTGAGTTAGTCCCAAAGCCGTTTTGTGTAGACTTTGCACAACCAAGTCCGCCTTGGCCAAAACAGCCGAACCAGCAAAGTATGGGTGAAAGCCAAGGTGACTCCCGTGAGCCTCGTCTACCATTAGTTTTATGTTGTATTTATGAGCAATTTTCCTGATTTTTTCGATTGGCAAAATATAGCCCTCATAGCTTGGACTTGTCAAAAAAACTAGGCTAATTTGTGGGTTTTCTATAATAGTTTTTTCAAATTCACAAAGGTCAAAAACTGATTTTTCACCTGCACTATTATATATTTCTGTGTTCAAAAAAATTGTGTTTATCGAAAAAAGTTCTATTGCATGATAGGCTGATTTGTGGGCATTTTTCGCCATCAAAACAGTGTCCCCAACATCACACAGACTTTTAAAACCAGCTAAAATTCCACAAGTGCTACCACCGACAAGAAAAAAACTTTTTTCTGATTTCCAAAGTTTCGATGCTTTTTCCATATATTTTTTCAAAATACCCTCTGGCTCTCCCAGATTATCAAAGCCGTCAATCTCCGTAATGTCTAAATCAGCACGAAGAATTTTAAGAAATTCAGAAAGCTCTGTATTTCTCTTGTGCCCAGGCATATGAAAAGGTATTTTTCTGTTATTTTTAAGCAAATTAAGCATAGAAACTTCCTTTCTAATTTTTGTATAGCAACTTGATTATTTCCACAAAAACAGGGCTATCGCTTTTGGCGACAGCCCTTATTTATATTATTTTGCAAAATCAACAGCACGGCTTTCTCTGATCATATTAACTTTAATTTGTCCAGGATAGCTCATATCATCTTCAATTTGTTTGCAGATTTCTCTTGCTAACAATGCCATTTTCTCGTCATCGATCAATTCTGGTTTAACAAGAACACGAATTTCTCTACCAGCTTGGATAGCATAACAACGCTCAACACCTTCGAAAGATGAAGTAATTTCTTCAAGTTTCTCAAGACGTTTTATGTAGTTTTCGAGATTTTCTTTTCTAGCACCAGGTCTTGCAGCAGAGATTGCATCGGCTGCTTGAACCAAACAGGCAATAACTGTTTTTGCCTCAACATCTCCATGGTGAGCAGCGATTGCATGGATAACAGCTTCGCTCTCTTTGTATTTTCTAGCAACATTCACACCGATTTCAACGTGTGAACCCTCTATTTCGTGGTCAAGCGATTTGCCGATATCATGTAGCAAACCGGCTCTTCTAGCCATTGTTGGGTCAAGTCCAAGTTCAGAAGCCATCATTCCTGCGATATATGCTACTTCTAATGAGTGATTTAGCACGCTTTGTCCATAACTGGTACGATAACGCAAACGTCCCAATAATTTAACAAGTTCGTGATTAATTCCGTTGATACCAACTGATACAATGGCTCTTTCGCCCTCTGCTTTGATAGTTGCCTCAACTTCTCTTTTTGCTCTTTCAACTGTTTCTTCAATTCTAGTTGGATGAATTCTTCCGTCAGAAATAAGTCTTTCGAGTGCATTTCTTGCAATTTCACGTCTGATTGGCTCAAAACTTGAAATTGTGATAGCCTCTGGAGTGTCGTCAATAATAAGGTCAACACCTGTTAGTGTTTCTATCGCCCTTATATTTCTACCCTCACGGCCTATAATTCTACCCTTCATTTCGTCACTTGGCAGTGGTACAACACTGATGACGGCCTCAGAAACATGGTCTGCCGCACAGCGTTGTATAGCAAGGGAAATTACTTCTCTTGCCAGTCTGTCGCAGTCATCTTTCATTGATTGCTCAAATTCCATTATCTTAACAGCTTTTTCGTGGTCAAGTTCATTAGATACAGCTTCTAAAAGATAAGTTTTTGCTTGTTCAGGTGTGAATGAAGAAATTTTTTCAAGAACATCTAGCTGGCTCCTCTTAAGAGATTCCGCTTCTTTAACGATTTCGTCAGCTTTCTTGCTTTTCTTTTCAATTTGATTTTCTTTTGAATCAAGTTGGTCAAGTTTTTTATCAAGATTTTCCTCTTTTTGTTGTATTCTTCTTTCTTGACGAGAGATTTCTCTTCTACGGTCATTTAGATCTTTTTCGTTTTCAGCTCTAAATCTAAGAACCTCGTCTTTTCCCTCTAAAACAAACTCTTTCTTTTTCGCTTCTGCTAAAGAAATTGCATCTGTCTTGATTTTTTCTGCTTCTTTTTCAGCAGAACCAATAGCAATTTCAGCCGTTTGCTTTCTTTTTTCTATACCTTTATTAATGCCTATTTTAAGTGTTACTGGAACTGCTATTCCAGCAGCAACAATGGCAGTAATAATACCAATTAAGATTTCAGTCATTTGGCACCTCCTTTTCTTTAAAATAAATTAATCTAATTTTTCTAAAATTAGTTCTTGTGTCTATAAAAGGGTGCGTTAATCCCATAGAAATATATATGTTTATACTTCAAGTTATATTGTACATCTTTTAAGTAGTGTTTGTCAAGGAATTTGTGAACATTTGAATATTTTGTTTTAAAAAAACTTTTAATTTGCTAATATATTAAAGGAATAAATGAGATTTTTTTATTTTTTTAAAATTTTTTAACAAATTCCAAAAAAACTATTGACAAATGGATAAAAAATAGTTATACTTAATACTTGTTAATAAACAAATAGGGGTATAGCTCAGCTGGTAGAGCAGTGGTCTCCAAAACCACGTGTCGTGAGTTCGATTCTTACTGCCCCTGCCAAGAAAAAAGACAATCTTATGGATTGTCTTTTTTCAATTAAATCCACTTGCGTGGGTGAAATGCCTTATGGCATGAAATTCACTGCGTTAATGAAAAGCACTGCGGTGCATAAGGATTTTATTTCACGTTCGCAGAACATTTCATTGCGTAAGCAATTTCATTTAACAGATTACAAAACAAATCCAAAAAGGGGCTATGATATTTTAGTGTCGTAGCTCCTAATTTTTTTGTCAAATTTTAAAACGATTTTGCACACGCAAACAATTTATCCATAAACTTCCCTCTCATATTAAAACAGTCGCCTTGCTTTCGCAAGACGACTGAGGAGCATTTTCTTTCGGTAAAACCTACTCCGACTTGAGGTTATTGCACAACCCCTACTGAAAGCTCGGCATAACAAGGCTTGTCGGTACGCTATTATGCTTCATCGCTTAGACAGACACACAGTCGTTGCCTGTTGATACTATTATATTACACTATTATGGCAAATATGTCAACGAGTTTAGAAAAAAATTTGTTTTTTATAGCAACTTGATGATTATTAGGCTTATAAATAAGTGAGCAGAAATTTTGTCAGAAGTTTTAAAAACCACAGCTAATACTTTCGTATTAGCGAGGATTTTTAGAGCTTTTGGCAGGA
>JAWXUN010000059.1:0-9336 GCA_044426425.1 Clostridia bacterium
CAACATCAACCAAGTCAGATATAATGTCGTTTGGATGTTTATATTCGTTTCCGTGTGTGTAACTCCAAGAATGTTTTGCAACAGAAGTGTCGTTTTGCCAGAAAAATGGCGATACATCTGTGAGTTGTCCTCTTTCTATATCTTTTACAGCAGAAGTGTGGATAAATGCATCGTGCTTGTAATTTACGGTGACTTCTTTGCCCCATTCAAGAGCACGGTTGTAGTAATATGCCATGAATTTTTTTAGATATGGTTTGAGTGGTTCAACTTGAATCCACCAGTCAAAAAAGATGATTTGTGGTTGGTATTTATCAACGATTTCGCAAGTTCTTGCAAGCCAATCTTTCATAAATAACTCATCAACAACAACGCCGTCTTTTGTGTTCCACTCTTCTTTTGTTGCAGCAGGCCAATATAAGTCGCCATAAGAAAGGTCTTTTAAATCGCTGTCAAACTCACGTCCGCCCTCAAAGAAAAAATAGTGCTCTATTCTGTGAGAAGATGCTGTGAAAACCAAATCTTGTTTCAAAATTTCTTCTTTCCATTCAGCTATCAAATCTCTCTTTGGTCCCATTTTAACCGCATTCCAGTCGCTTAATTCGCTGTCATACATTTGAAAACCGTCGTGATGTTCTGCAACAGGCATGACAAATTTTGCACCAGCCTCTTTGAAAAGAGAAACCCATTCAGACGCATCAAATTTTTCTGCTTTGAACATAGGAATTAAATCTTTATAACCAAAATCTTTGTGCTCTCCATAAGTGTCAATGTGGTGTTGGAAGCAGTCTAAGCCTCTTCTTGGTTGGTCTTTTAGATACATTCTGCGTGGATACCACTCATCGCTAAACTCTGGAACTGTGTAAACTCCCCAGTGAACAAAAATTCCTAATTTTCCATCTCTGTACCATGTTGGAACATCGTGTTTAGCTAGGCTTTTCCAATCGTCTTTATATTTTCCCTCACTGATAACTTTGTCAATTTTTTCTAAATAATCATTCAATTTTCCTAAATTTTGCATTCAATAACTCCTTTTCTAAACTTATTTTTTATAATACTACATCAATTAAAAAATTTTGTCAAGCACTAAAAAATTTTTTTAAAAAAACAAAACCTGAATATATTTCGACAAAAAATATATTCAGGTTATAATTTTATACTTTTGAAAAACTTATGCTTTTAATTCTGATATTACCTTGATCTTCTTCGCCAGCTCCAAAAATTCTGATACATCTCAAGACTCTTGGCTGGTCAATTTCTAGCTCTATGCTATATATATTTTTATCTGCTAATAGCTCGATAATATTAGATTTTGTGAAAATATTTGGGTCTTTTGCATAGGCTTTTAGCTGTGCAACAGTGTCTATCAAAATTTTTAGACTTGCATTTTCTATTCCACTTTCTAGCTCAATTGTTAGTTTATGGTTTTCAAACATTCTAAAATTCGGAAAAACTGGCCCTCTTATTCCGATGTAAGGATTTAATTCGTAGCTAATTGCAGAATTATCTAACTCTGCATCTTTTCCATCTGTTCTAAACCAATATTGTGCACTTTTGCTAAATTCCCAAGTGCGACTTTTGTGAAATTCCACAACAACTTCGTCTTGTGGGACAACTGTTCCGTCTTCGTTAAAGAAAATTTCTGTAACAGCTATTCCTCTAAAATAAATATTTGTGTCGTGATGTTCAAAAGAAATATAAGATTTTCCGTTAAACTCAAAATAATCGTTATGTCCACCCTCAACAAATTCTCCGACAAATTTATAAGGACCTTTCAAGTTTTCGGACATGGAATATCTGTCGCCACAAACTAAATAATAAAATTTTCCATGTTTAAAAACAGTCGATTTATCGCCCATTGGCACAAAGTTTCCGTCATTGTCAAAAATCTCTACTTTTTGTGGTGTTTCTGCAAGAGAAAGCATATCGTCGCCAAGCTCTGCACAATAGTATGTGCCAGCCCCAAAGAAAATTGTGTATTTTCCATTTTCGTGATATACGCATGGGTCATACGAGCTTGTTGGCATCATTCTCTCTGGTATAAGTGGTTTGCCGAGTGCATCTTCAAAAGGTCCTGTTACATTTTTAGAAACCATAACTCCAGTATTGATATTTTTATTTGAAAAATAAAAATAGAACGTATCATCTCTTTTGACTATATGGGTCGCCCAACAATTTTTTTGGTCGCCAATATATGTTTCTGTTGGATAAATATCCGACTCGTGTCGCCAATTAACTAAATCATCTGACGATACAATGCTCCATTTGTGCATTCTGCAAAAATCCTCTATTTTGGCACTATAATCTCTGCCACAAAACAGATAAACTCTGCCCTCGTGCACAACTGCGTGTGGGTCTGCGTATCCCTCTCCTGGGAACAAATTTCTGTTCATAATCATTTTCGTATAAGTCTCCTTTTATCTAACTTTTTCTAGTTCTTCCCTTGCCATTTTCACCCAATTGAATAATCTTTGTGGATCGTTTTGCAATGTACTAATATCTTTCATGATGATTTCTAAGTTAACATCTTTTGAAAAAGCTACTACATCTGCAATTTCTTTTCTTAGCATTTCTTCGTCATTTCCTACACAAAGATAAGATGGATTGACTTTTCTGCTGTATATATAGTCTTTTTTTAATATATCTTTCATTTGGTGTATGTCCGCCCATGGCGAAACAGAAACACGTCTGAGTCTTGGTATTTCTTTAACCCATTTCCATCTGCCCTCTATTGGCTCACAACAGCCATAAGAGTTTAAGCCAAATTTTTCTAGCAGTGGCAATTGATATGGAAAAATAAATTCTGCAAACATATCTGGTGAAATTCCCACTGTTTCTTGACTTTCGGAAAAGCCCCATTTTTGCATATAATCTATGTTTTGATTTGCGTTAAAATCGCCATTTCTCAGTTCAGTTGTCCAACCAAAGCCGCCAGAACCAATTGGTATATCTGTGTCATTTGGATTTATTATTTGAAGTTTTTTTGCTTGCGACATCAAATTCAAATGTTCTTTTGTAAACCAAGCCATCAATTGATGTAGTCCGTCTGGGTCGTCATACATATTTATCATCAAATCCTCAAGTCCAATGAGTTTGATAACTTCCCAAGTTATGCCAAGTGTCCACCATTGCTCACCACGATACTCTACTTTTAGTATATCGCCCAATGTTTCTTCTGCAATATTTTTAGATTTTTCACTGCTATCTTTGTCATGCGTGATAGTTCTATATTCTAATTTATAAAATTCTTCTGTGATATCATTAATAAGTTTTTCGTAGTGATAACTTCCGCCAGGCTCACCACTTTTGTTTGCAATAATATTAAGTTCTTTGCCATATCCAGAAATTTGTGTGTCGTATCTCACTCCAAAAGTTGCCGTATACGGAGTGTCGTCTTTGATATCTTTCAAGCCGACAAGCTGTTTTCTTAATGTTCTTTCGTACCCTTTATATCTTGGGTCTGTGCATTTCAAACTTTCATCTGGCACAATTTGCGACCAAGAGTTATTATCTGGAAATGTCATTACTAATGGTCTTGCATTTTCTTTTAGTTCATTAAATGCAATCCACTCGTCTTTTAACTTTAACACTCTTTCTGTATTTACTAATTCTCTATATTCTTTTGCCAATTCTCTTACAATTAATTGATCTTGATTATACATAAACGCCTCTCAAATTTTTTACAAATTTTGTATTGCTAAGTTTTAATATATATAGTATAATACATATATTATTATTTTTATAGTAATAAGTTTGCTTTTTCTTGTAAAATATTGTGTTTTTTCAAAAGGAGTTTTTTTATGAATTTTTACCGTATGCCATCAAAATTTGCTCAAGATAATTTATTGATAACTAATCAAATGGGAGAATTTTGTTTGAAAGATTTTATAGTAGATAGAGAAACTTTTCCGTATAATATTTTTCTATATATAAAAAGTGGCACGTTTTATGTCGAGCAATATGGAAAGAAATTCAAGCTAAAAGCTGGCGACTGCATAATGATAAGAATGAGCGACAAACATCTATATTATTCGGACAAAACAGATGTAGCAGATTTTTTTTGGATGCATTTTCAAGGAAACGCCCTCACTAGCTTGCTAGAAAAACTAGCGAAAAACAATTGCTTGCCAATCATTATACACAGCGAGGATTTTGGAAAAGAATTGTGCAATTGCTATAATATTGCAATCAAAAACCAAAGCGATTACGAATATGTTATCTCTGCCAAAATATACGAAATATTTATCCGCTTTTCTGGGAGTTATCTTGCTGAAATCGACTTAAAAAATATCGATGATTTTCCAGATTTTATAAAAGCAAGCCTACACTATATTGAGCATCACATATACGAAAAAATTTCTCTGACAAAGTTAGCCAAACACGTTCATATTGACAAATTCTATTTAATTCAACAATTTTCTAAATACTTAAACACAACACCAATAAAATATATCTGCCAAAAAAAAATAAATATAGCAAGCGACTTACTTTCTACGAGTGACGCAAGTATAAACGAAATTTCTCAAAGGCTAGGTTTTTTTGACCAAAGCCATTTCAACAAAATTTTTAAACAAAATATTGGCATAAGCCCATCAAATTATAGAAAAACAAATATCCGAAAATCCAAGAGCCACTCAAATAAATAATTAGCATTTTTCTCTTAATATATTGCTTTTTTGTTGCAAAAGTTGTATCATGTAGATAAATACACTTTTGGAGGATGTTATGAAAAAAATTTTAGCAAAACTTATAATTATTTGTGACGAAAGCGTTGCAAAAACTTTTGCTATCGAACAAATCGAAACTGCTGTTAATAAAGTGAATTTTTTAGAAAATTCGACAATTACTTTGGTAAAAACAAGCGGTTTAGCTGAACAAGTATACAAAGTAACAAGAGAAACAGAGCATTCAATATTAATTGAATACAGTTTTGAAAATGCTGCTATGTATGCCCTAATCGATATTGCAAACGCAATCAAGACAAGCAAAACATTAAAAAATTTTGCAGAGGGTGTTATCTCACCTTATGTTCTTAATCGTGGAATAAAATTTAATATTCCGCTAGACTCAAGAACGCCAAGTTATTCGGACGAGTCCGATTCTGCCCAAAAAAACATCAAAAATATGTGGAACATGGAATTTTGGAAAACATTTATAGATGAACTTGCCAAAAATAAATACAACGCAATTTCTCTTTGGACTTTAGCTCCGTTTCCATCAATGGTCTATGTAAAAGATTATCCGTTGGCATCCATAGATGATGTTAAAAGAACAACTAGACAAATTGTTTCAAACACTGAGGCTCGGTATATGTCCAACCCTGATGTACTAGATAGTCTTGTTACTGTAAAAAAAATAACTATTCACGAAAAAATTGATTTTTGGAAAAATGTTATGCAATATGCAAATGATAGGTGTATTGATTTTTATGTATTTACTTGGAACTTGTTCGCCTATGGAACAGAAGGAAACCCTTATGGTATTGACGATGATTTAGATAATCCTGTTACTGTTGATTATTTCAAAAAAGCTGCCAAAACCCTAGTAGAAACTTATCCTCTTTTGAGAGGTGTTGGAGTGACTTCTGGCGAAAGAATGACACACAATGCCGAAAAAGATATTCCGTGGATTAGAAACACCTATGGTGCTGGTGTTCAAGAAGCTCTTGCAGAAACACCAGACAGAAAGTTTAAATTTATACACAGACTTCAATATGCAAATATCCAAACAATACTTGATGAATACGACGATATTAATGCAGAATTTAATGTTAGTGTAAAGTATTCTGTCGCTCACATGCACGGAACTGACAAACCAAAATTTACACAAAGCACAATTGATGCACTGCCAAGCGATGTAAAAGTTTGGCTAACTGTTAGAAACGACGATTTCTATATGTTCCGTTGGGGTGACCCAGACTTTGCTAGACGTTATGTTCTAAATATGCCAAGTTCCGATATACTAGAGGGATTTTTTATGGGGCCTGACGGTTACACATGGGGACGTGAGTACATCAGCAAGGACAAAGAGGTTTATGGAACTTTGATTTTTGAAAAAATGAGCTATAATTTTGCTATTTGGGGACAAGTCGCCTTTAACCCTAATTTAGATGACGAGTACTTCAAAAATCTTTTAGCTTACGAGTTTGGCGAAAAAGTTTCTTCTGATTTATTTACATCTTGGAGTTTGTCCTCTAGCATTTTCGGAGAATTTATACAAACACACTGGAGAAATTTGGACTACCACTGGAACCCAGAGTCTTGTTGTCACTATTTCGAGGAAAAAAGAGCTGTTTGGTTCTGTGATATAAACGAATTTATGGACTCATCAAGTGAGCCATTCACCGACCATGTTTCTATCAAAGATTATTGCACTGCCGTGATTGAAAACAAAGAAATAGAGGGAGTTTTACCTCTTGAAACTGCAAAAAAAATCCAAAATTCCTCGCTAAAATCTCAAAAATTAGTTGCACAAATTGAAACTAATAACGAAATTAACAAAGAATTAAATAGAGTTTTAACAGACATAAAAGCTTTGAATTTAATTGGTATGTACTACGGTCTAAAGCTAGAGGCCGCTGTCGATTTAAGCTTGGCTCGAAAACTACACGATAAGCAAAAGCAAAATCACGCAATTGAACTTTTGAAAGAATGTTCTCAACTTTGGATTAAATATAGCGACATTGTCAGTGCAACATACATTCCACAGCATTTGACAAGATACAAACAAGTTATCGACGTAAAACGCTTTGTTGAACAAACAGAGTTTGATATTCTTTTTGCCGAACAAGATTTAGACTAAAAAAAGAAAGGTGTCGCCGTCTAAGGCGACAAGGAAATTATTATGATAGAATCAATTCACAAGTATTTTAAGATTGGAACAATTCATTGGATGAGCTTTCCGCCACAAGATTACCCACCACTAGAAAGTCTAAAAATCATTGCAAACGATGACTTTTTTGATGCAATCGAGCTAACACAAGCAGCAGACGAAAACGCAAGAGTAGCAACAAAAGCTATTTTGGAGCAATCTCACCTAAAAGTTTGTTACGGTGCACAACCTAGACTTTTAGCACCAAAGCTAAACCCAAATGCAATTGACGAAGAAGAAAGAATTAAAGCCGAAAAAACTCTTATAGAAGCAATTGACGAGGCTGAATATTTTGGTGCAAAAGGAATTGCATTTTTATCTGGAAAATGGGAAAAAGCAACTCAAGACGAAGCTTATCAACAACTTTTGAAAACAACATCAAATCTTTGTGCTTATGCAAAAACAAAAGATATGATGATTGAGCTAGAAGTTTTTGACTTTGATATGGACAAAGCCTCGCTAATCGGTCCCGCACCTTATGCAAGAGATTTTGCTTGCGATGTAAGAAAAAGCCACGACAATTTCGGTCTGTTAGTTGACCTTTCGCATTTCCCAACAACTTATGAAACAAGCAAATTCGCTATCACTACAATGAAAGAATATATAACTCATTTGCACATCGGCAACGCAGTTGTTAAAGAGGGTTGCGAGGCTTATGGCGACCAACACCCAAGATTTGGTTTTCCTAACAGTGCAAACGACACAGCCGAATTAGTTGATTTCTTTAATGTTTTAAAAGAAGAGGGATTTTTTAACGCTGAAAATCCTTATGTTCTTTCGTTTGAGGTCAAACCATGGGGAACTGAAGACGCACTAACAATTTTGGCAAATACAAAACGTGTTCTAAACAGAGCATGGAGCATGGTTGAATAAAAATCTAAACAAAATAGCCCATAGAATATCAATTATTCTATGGGTATATTTTTTTCTCAAACCACATCTTCGCTTATGTAACTAAAATAACCTTTCTGCATAAAATAGACTAAAAGACAGAAAGGCATGGTTATAAGCGTGAAAGTATTTATATCTAAAATTGGATTTTTTATAATTTTCTTTAGTTTTATCATAACAAATTGCATATCAGTTTGTGCATCAGATACCGAGCTATCTGGCATTGACGTTAGCGATTATCAGGGCACTATTGATTTTAGCAAAGTAAAAGACACCGTAGATGTCGTTATTATTCGCAGTTCTTCTGGCAGTGACTACGAGGACAGCGAGTGGGAAACAAATTACGAAAACGCAAAAACCCAAGGTTTATATATCGGTTTTTATCAGTATGTTACAGCTACTTCCGTAGAAGAGGCGAAAACTCAAGCGAATTATTTTTATAATTTAGTAAAAGATAAAACTTATGATTTCGGCTTGGCAATGGACTTTGAACCAAGCGACGATTTAAGCGCGGAAACTGTCAATGAAATTGCAAGCACATACTTAGAAGAACTAAAATCATTAACAGGCAAAACACCTATCATATATAGTGATGTAAGCAGAATTGAAAATTTGTGGGACAGCAGTTTGTCCCAATATCCACTTTGGGTAGCCGAATACGGACTTAGCGAGCCAAGCAACATTGGCGACTGGAGCGATTGGATTGGTTTTCAATATAGCGACACTGGCACTGTTAGCGGAATTGACGGAAATGTCGATTTGGACTATTTCAAATCTTCTTTTATAAGTGATGATACCAGCACAAGTTCAACTAATGATTATTACACCGTAAAATATGGAGATACCCTTTGGCAAATCGCCCTAAAATACAATACTAGCGTTTCGGTTTTAGCCGAGATTAACGACATTTCCAATCCCTCTCTAATTTATCCTAACGAGATTATAAAATTAAAAACAGAAAACACAAGCACTTATACCGTAAAATCTGGCGACAGCTTGTGGAGTATCGCCACAAAATACAACATCAGCATAAATTATTTAATAGAATTAAACAACATCCAAAACCCAAATTTAATCTACCCAAACCAAGTGTTAGCAATTTAAAACTTTATCTATCCCAACATTTTTAAATTTACCAGAAAAAGCCTTCCTGCATCTAATTTAGTGCAAGAAGGCTTTTATTTGTTATATTCACCATTATTAAGTTTATCTTGAATATATACTTAAATATTCTTCAACAATAGCATCTTTTTTTTCTTCTGCTACAAGTCTTGCTTTTTTTGCTTCTTCAAAATCAGCAAAATATCCAAGCTCATAGCGAACTCCTTGTAAAATCATTCTTGCTCTATATTTACCACTTTTTTTATCAAGCATTACGCCACGGAAACCAGTGGTATTATTTCTTGGTGTAGATTTTGCCATTGATTTTTCAATTTGTATACCTTTATATGTGTGCAAGTGTTTTTCATAAAGACCTTTAGCTATTTTCTTTTTTTCGCAACCACAAGATTTTGCAGAGCCTGAAAGCAAATTTTCTTGATAAAAATCTTTTTCATTCCCACAATCACATTTACAGTG
>JAWXUN010000060.1:0-9326 GCA_044426425.1 Clostridia bacterium
GAACAGTCCGCTAATCGAACTAGCTGGCAAGACAATGGGTATTATCGGTTTCGGAAAAATCGGTCAAGCTGTCGGAAAAATTGCTAGTGCATTACAAATGAACATCGTTTATTTTGACCAAGCTGACATTGCTTGTGACTATGCAAAAAAACTTAGCCTAGACGAACTTTTGGCTACTTCTGATGTAATTTCTTTACACTGCCCACTCTTCGACTCAACTCAAGGAATTATTTGTAGTGAAAACATCGCAAAAATGAAAGACGGCGTTATTATTCTAAACACATCTCGTGGCCCATTAATCGTAGAAAACGATTTAGTTTCTGCACTAGACAGTGGCAAAGTCGCTTGTGCCGCTATGGACGTTGTTTCTGCTGAACCAATCACAGCGAACAACCCACTGCTCAAAGCGAAAAACTGCATTATCACACCACACATCGCATGGGCAACAAAAGAAGCAAGATTTAGACTGATGAACATAGCAGCCGACAACCTCAAAGCATTCCAAGACGGCAAAGCTGTTAATATTGTAAATAAATAAAGCTAAAAAGCCTACTGAAAAATTTTCAGTAGGCTTTTTTTGACTATTCACTTGTTACTTAAAACTCAAAAACGCTGTATCCGAATGCTTTTAGAGATAAGTTTTCGTTTATAAAATCTTGACCTAAAATATTTTTGTATTTCTCATCAAATTCTAAATTAACCTTTTGCTCTCTATCGCATCTATTTATAGCTACGACGATTCCCTTGCCGTTTTCGTGTCGTTTGTAACACATAATATTTTCAGAAGAACAGATATCTTTGAATTTTCCTTCTTTAAAAACTTCGTGCTCATTTCTGATTTTAGCGATATTTTTGTACCACTGTAAAAGCTCTTGATTTTCGTTTCCCCATGGGTAACAGGCACGGTTGAATGGGTCTTTGTAACCCTCTGTACCAGCTTCGTCACCATAATAAACGCTTGGCACTCCTGGAAGAGTGAACTGCAAAAGGCTTGCTAATTTCATTTTTTGCACAGCAAGTTCCCATTGTTCTTTTGATAATTTGTGCTCACTTTGCCACTTTCTATCTCTGCCATTTTGTGGCTCTCCAGCAAGCAAAGTTATTGCCCTCTCTGTGTCGTGCGTGCCTATGTGGTTCATCAAAAGTCTTGTGACTTGCGGTGGATAATTTTCTACGATATTCTCGATTTTTTCAATGCAATAATCAGTGTTTCCACCAGTTAAAAATCCTAAAATCGCCTCTCTAAACGGATAGTTCATAATACTGTCCATCTGTCCGCCAATTAGGTATCTTCGCCTTTGTCCATAAGCAAATTTTGTGGAAGCATCTTCCCAAACCTCGCCCATTACAATAGCCTCTGGGTCTGTTTCTTTTGTAGCTTTATAAATTCTATCGAGTGTCGCATCGCTTAGCTCATCGGCTACATCTAGTCGCCAACCTGTCGAACCACTTTTTATCCATTTGCGAATAATTCCGTTTTCGCCTGTAAAATATTTTGCACATTCTAAATTGTCACCCTTGAGGTCTGGCAAGGTGACAAAGCCCCACCAACAATCATATTTTTCGTTCCAATTTTGAAAGCTATACCACGAACTATATTCAGACTCTTGCGAGTTATATGCACCGACACTGTCGTATCTTCTCTCTCTGTTAAAATACACGCTGTCACTGCCTGTGTGGTTAAACACGCCATCTAGGATTATTTTCATGCCAAGCTTTTCGGCTTTTTGACATAGACTAACAAAATCTTTTTCTGTTCCCAAAAGCGGGTCAATTTTGCTATAATCTGCTGTGTCGTATCGGTGATTAGAGTGAGCCTCAAAGATTGGATTTAGATAAATGCAATTTGCACCAAGTTCTTTTATATACAAAAGCTTGTCCTCAATACCTTGCAAATCTCCCTTGAAATAGTCCGAATTTGTTATTTCGCCTTTTTCGTTTGGCCACCACTCTGGGACATTTCCCCAGTCGTCACGGAGTTTTCTGTCGCTTGGCACATTCTCTTTTTCTTTGCCAGAAAAATTAAATCTATCTGGATAAATCTGATAAATCATACCGCCAGAAAGCCAATCAGGTGTTTTGAAATTTTTGTCATAGACAGTTATTTGCCAAAGATTTCTTGCAGAAGATTTGTCAACTTTTCCGCCCAAACCTCTATAAATATGCCTTGTGCCATGAAAAGTTTTTAGCTCAAAGCAATAGAAAAAAAGCCCTTTTGTCGGCGGAGTATAGTCGCACTCCCACCATTCGGCACTATCGCCATTCATGCCACACCAAAACATATCGTGGACTTCTCTATAATTATTATCCGCAGTTATTATAAGGTCAATGCCCTGAATACCCATGCTTCGTTCTGGTGAAATTTTGAAATGTATCGCCGAGCCCTCGGCAATTGCACCAGTTGGGTTTCTGTATCTTTCATCTCTTGAATTAAACATCAAAGACAGCCTTTCGTTTTAGATTTTGATAAAAAAATTATTATGCGACAAAAAGCCACGCTAGATATTTATAAATAACGTGACTTTTTAAGTGTTAAAATATGATATTAACTATAAAAATTAGCCAATATATTTTTTGATTGACTCAGGAATTTCGTCCTCGTCTGCTGAAATTGAGAATGTGAAGTTTGTTTCTGTTGTTTCGCCAAGAGCATAAGCTTTTGCAATCAAAACTTCTAGTTCGTCAAAATGAGCACCAATAATTTTGAGAGTTGAGTCAATAAAGATGTCACTAACATCATAGTTTCCAGCACAAATACCACTGATAAAGCCGTAAAGAGCTTTTTTGCCGTCAATTTTATATTCGTCTGTGTCAATAAGTCTAGCTTTATGAGAAATCTCATAAGTAAGTTTAGAACCTTTTTCTAAAACTACAACATTACCTTTTGTAGATGCAATAGCCTCCGTCGCACTTGCGATAAGTCTTTTTGTTTTGCCTGAGCCTTTTTACCGATTAATAGAGTTATCATAGGATAAGTCCTCCTTTTATATTATCTGTCAAGCAGATTTTTGATTAAATTATTTGCTAAGTCTAGCCTCTAACTTTTCTTTTTCTTCTTCGTATCCTGGTTTGCCAAGAAGAGCGAACATATTCTTTTTATAGCTTTCTACACCTGGTTGGTCAAATGGATTTACACCCAAAACATAGCCAGAAATTGCACAAGCTTTTTCAAAGAAATATATTAATTGTCCCAACGAATTTTCGCTGAAATCTGGTACACGGATAACAAGGTTTGGAACTCCGCCATCGTTGTGAGCCAAAACAGTTCCCTCAAAAGCTTTTTTGTTAACAAAATCCATTGTTTTGCCTTTAAGAAAGTTTAAGCCGTCAACATCTGTTGGGTCTTCGCCAATAACAATCTCGTGACGTGGTTTTTCTATTTGAACAACAGTTTCAAACATTGAACGTCTGCCATCTTGAATATATTGACCCATTGAATGTAGGTCTGTTGAAAAAACAACGCTTGCTGGGAATAGTCCCTTTTGGTCTTTTCCCTCACTCTCGCCAAAAAGTTGTTTCCACCATTCGTTAAACATTGTGCATGATGGCTCGTAACTTACGAGAAGTTCTGTTGTTTTGCCTTTGTTATAAAGTATATTTCTAACAGCCGCATATTTATAGCAGTCGTTTTCTTCTAAATTAACGCTAGTAAAAGTTTCTTCAGCTTGTCTTGCACCAGCCATAAGCTCGTCTATATTAGCACCAGAAACGGCAATTGGCAAAAGTCCAACAGCAGTTAAAACAGAAAATCTTCCGCCGACATCATCAGGCACAACAAAAGTTTCGTAGCCCTCTTTGTCTGCTAATTGTTTTAATGTTCCTTTTTCTTTATCTGTTGTGCAAAAAATTCTGTTTTTTGCTTCTTCTTTGCCATATTTTTTCTCAAGCATTTCACGAAAAACTCTAAAAGCAATAGCTGGTTCTGTTGTTGTTCCAGATTTTGAAATCATGTTAATAGAAAAATCTTTGCCCTCACAGATTTTGATAAGTTCTGACAATGCTGACGAACTTATGCTATTTCCTGTATAGAAAATTTGTGGTGTTTCTTTTGGCAAAAGGTTGTAGCTTTCTGAATTTAAAAATTCAACCGCAGCTCTTGCTCCAAGATAAGAACCACCTATGCCGATTACAATAAACACTTCTGAATTTTTTTTGATTTTTTCTGCTGCAATATTAATTCTTGCAAACTCGTCTTTATCATAGTTAGTTGGAAGGTGTGTCCAACCAATAAAATCGTTTCCTGCACCTGTGCCATCATTAAGCATTTTATCTGCACTCTCAATTTGAGATGCAATATATGAATATTCGCTTTCATTTACAAAGCCGTTAAGATATGAACAATCTAGTTTCAAAGACATATTAAATTTTCCCTTTCAAACATTTATTATTATTAATTATAGGCAATCTATAAACACTAGACGCAAGCAAGATTGTCACGCTTAGGGTTTTAGTACTTCCCTGTCTATATTTTACAATATTTTAAACAATTTTGCAAGGAGAATGAGTAATATTTTTAAAAATTTAACATTATTCTAAAAAAGCGGAAATATTTTTGTTAGAATTGTTTAGTCAAAACACATATTTTCTACATAAGCGTCCATAAAAAACGCACTAGTGGCCAAATCGACAGAAGAAAACTCTTCTGTTAATGTTTTAACAAACTTGTGCAAGTCTTTGTTGAGCAGTAGCATTTCTGCCCCTAAAAGTGCTGCATTACCCAAAACTTTTACCTTTGGAACAAATTCATTTGGAATTAAACCGATTTTGCCAGCATTTTCAATATTAATAAAACTGCCAAAACCACCTGCAATATACACTCTGTCTACACCATCACTTGTGATTTTGTTTTCGTGAACAAGCGTTTTCGCACCAGCACCAATTGCACTTTTTGCAAGTTGTATTGC
This sequence comes from Clostridia bacterium, assembly GCA_044426425.1. Lineage (GTDB taxonomy): Bacteria > Bacillota > Clostridia > Oscillospirales > Acutalibacteraceae > SIG603. Next base: position 4,905 of record JAWXUN010000060.1, read on the forward strand.
CCTGACATCTTTTCCATAAATTCCAACGTCGCCCGAGATTAAGAAAACAATATCGTCATTATCAACAATTCTTTCTTCAAATTCTTCGTTCATGTCATCAATCATACCAGTTTCGTCCAAAACCTCACTGTCAAGCATTGCGGCAATGCTGTCAATAACACCAGAGCCACAAATTCCTTTTGCTTTTGTATTTCCGATTGTAGTAAAAGCAAAATCGCCATTTTCAAAACTAACATGGTCAATTGCACCACTTGTTCCGTGCATTCCACAAGTTATTCCAAGCCCCTCAAAAGCAGGACCAGCAGCAGTTGAACAACACGAAAGCTTTCCGTCTTTAACAAGAGCCATTTCTCCATTTGTTCCGATATCTATGAGAAGTGATGTTTCGTTTTTGTCGCACATTCCGCTTGCCAAAATAGCCGTTGTGATATCCGCCCCCACAAAGGCACTGAAACAGTTTGGCAAAAAAACCTCTGCATTTTCGTTTATATCTATACCAATTTCGCTTGCCAAAACTTTTTCTCCACCAAGATATTTTGCATCAAAAGGAGCACAAGACAAAGGCTTGCAATCGTTTTCGGTGAGCAAATGTAGCATGGTTGTGTTGCCCGTTATAACAGCTTTGTCAATCAAATTTTTTTCTACATTTAGTTGTATAGAGAGTTCGTTTATAATTTCGTTAATTCCGCCCCTTATCGCCTTTGATAATTCAGAAGTTTTTCCAGCCATTTGTTGTTCAATTCGGCTGATAACATCTGCACCAAAACTTATTTGAGGATTTTTTGAAGAGAGCGAGCCAATTCGCTCGTCATTTTTATATAGGCTAACCGCCAAAGTTGTTGTGCCGATATCAACAGCAATTCCATAGTTTTTGTGATATGGATTGTAGTTTGTGATAGCCTCTTTAAGACTGCCAACTTGTATATCATTTTCATTTTCAAGAAAAATTTCGCAGTCACCCATTATTTTAGTAATACAAGCAAGACGCAGATTTTTGTCTTCTCCAAAAACATCTTTTTCTGTTTCAGAAATTTCTGACAAATCTCCAACAATCTTAACTGTGCACTTTTTGCAAATACCTTTTCTTGCACAAGGATAGTCTATTTTGTGTTCTGCAAAATCAAGAACATCAGAAATAAGTTTGCCAGTTTCGGCTGTAACAAAACTTTGCTTTCCGTTTTTATTTATAATAACTTTTGCCATAATCTAACCTCATTTCAAGAATACTGCACCAAAATATGTTACAGAGTTTTGACCATTCATGTATTTCATTCCAGCACTTTCAGCAAGTGAACTAACTGCAATGCCGTGAGCCTCAAGCGAGGACATCATTTTGTCTGGGAAGCGACATGGCTGATTATCAATTTTCGCACATTTTTTACAAATTCCGCATTTGCCCGCACCAAGATGCAAATATTCGTCTTTATCCAAATTTTCTCTCACAAAATCACTCACAGCTAAATCAAGCTCGTTGTGTTTTGCACCAATCTCCATCATTCCCTCAAAGTCATAACTGTCCTCTATTTCTCCAACAGTTTGATAAACGATAGCCGTGCTAAAAGATTTTACTTTTGCAATGCAATCATCTATATCTCCGATACATGGAGGGCAAGCCCAACATTTGTTAAACGTACCACAAGTGTTTGACTCACAAGCTTTTCTAAATTCTTTGTTGCAAACTATGTCGCCAACCATAACTTTGCCGATTTTGAACGCACCACTTTTTAACATCATTTCTTCTATATTCATAAAATTAACCCACTTTTCAATTCTTTTTTTATCATTATACTATATTTTTGAAAAAAATCATAGTTATTAAAAGTTTTTTTTGGTAAATCCTTGTGTTTTTTGTGATAGTATGATAAAATATTACCATTACAATATAAATTTACCAATTATAACAAAAAAGTACAAGAAAGTTTTTTTGCACTCTGTTATAATGGTGACAGAAACGAGGTTTTATTTTTGCAAGATATTAATTCAGCTTTCGATTTAAAACTAGCTAAAGACTGTGCAGACTCTTTTTCTATGACCTCTGGTTTGGGTTGTTCTGTTTCCGACAATTCAGGTGCACTTTTGCACGATGTTGGTTATAGTTGTGCTTCGTGCAAGATGTGTTCCATAGCAGGGCTAGAGGGCGAAACCTGTGTTAATGCTCATATATATGGAATGGTTGAGTCCGAGCGTTTTGGTGGCAAATACATATACTTTTGCCCAATGGGTTTAACTTGCTTTGTATCACCAATTATTGACGAAGAACATTCTTGTGCTAAAATAACCGTTGGCCCTTTTTTGATGGTAGAACCAGAAGATTATATAAGTATAGATATTGAACTTCGCAAAAATATGGACGAAGCAAAAAAAGAACTTCTTATAAACGAACTTTCTAATATCCCTTATATAGAAGCACAAAAAGTTCAGTCGCTTTCTGTTTTGCTATACATGGCAGTTGGCTTTTTGAACAACGTAATTATTTCTGGAAAACTTGTCGAAAAACAATCAGCCGAAGAAATCCAGGGACAAATCAGCTATTACATAAAACAGCTTAAATGTGGCGAGATTGAGCCAATTTATCCAATTGATATAGAAAGAAAACTTTTGAGATGTATAAGCGAGTCGAACAAAGCAGATGCCTCTGTTTATCTCAACGACATTTTGGGACATATCTTTTTTAGCAGTAATGGCAAGATTGAAGTAATTAAATCAAGGGTTTACGAGCTCTTAATCCTTATTTCTCGAGAGGCAATAAACGCTGGTGCAGACAGCGAAAGCTCTCTTAAAATGACAAGAAATTATATGGAAGATATCAACAAAATCCGTGATATAGATAGCCTTTGTCTGTGGCTTACATCTGCTGTTAACAAACTGATAGACAGTATTTTTATTTTTGAAAACTTAAGACATTCAGACATAATTCACAAAGCACTACATTTTATTAGAAATAATTATCAAGAAAAAATCACACTCGATGATACAGCAAAATCCGTCTTTTTATCCTCAAGCTATTTAAGCAAGATTTTTAAAGACGAAACTGGCACGAGTTTTAATAAATATTTGAATAACATAAGGGTTGAAAAAAGCAAAACTTTGCTTTTAAGCAACGCGATAAAGCTTGCGGATATTGCAAGCATGGTTGGTTTTGAGGACCAAAGCTACTACACCAAAGTCTTTAAACGAACTACTGGCGTTTTGCCAAGTAAGTTTCGTGATAATAAAGGAAAAATTTAATTTTTTAAGGAGAGGTTCAAAATGAGTATTTTAAACGAAATTTCAGAATTCCTACAAAAAGGTAGAGCAAAAAATGTTAAAGCATTAGTTCAACAAGCTGTTGACGAGGGTATCTCAGCAAAAGACATTCTTAACGAAGGTCTTTTATCTGGTATGGGTATCATTGGCGAAAAATTCAAAAATAACGAAGTTTTCGTTCCAGAAGTTTTGGTTGCAGCTCGTGCAATGAACATGGGTGTTGCTATCCTAAAACCACTTCTAGTTGAAGAAGGCGTTGAGTCTATCGGTAAAGTTTGTATCGGTACTGTTAAAGGCGACCTACACGACATCGGCAAAAACCTTGTTAAAATGATGATGGAAGGCAAAGGCATTGAGGTTATCGACCTTGGAACAGATGTTTCTGCTGAAAAATATGTTGAAACAGCAATTAACGAAGGTTGCCAAATCATCTGTTGTTCAGCTCTTCTTACAACAACAATGGGCGTTATGGAAGATGTTGTTAAAGAGGCAGAAAAAGCTGGTATCCGTGACAAAGTTAAAATCATGGTTGGTGGTGCTCCTGTTACAGATGCATTCTGTGCACAAATTGGTGCTGACAAATACACACCAGACGCAGCTTCTGCAGCAGACGCAGCAGCAGAAATCTGCACAGCTTAATTTTTTCAAAAAAATTTAACAAAGCAAAAGCACAGAAACGCTGTAATGACAATTCCGTTTCTGTGCTTTTTATTCTATTTTACCTAAGAAAGTGAGATTAAATGAACGGACAAAACAGAGCTGATGTAAAAATCGGCAAAAAAGTAAACATAGTTCTAAAAGCGGATCAAAGAACTGGCAAACTTACAGAGGGTACAGTTGCAAAACTTTTGACAAAAAGTAGCTTTCACCCACACGGAATAAAAGTTATGCTAACTGACGGACAGGTTGGTAGAGTACAAGAAATTTTGGAGTAAACTTATGAATTTTTACGAAAAAGTTTATGAAATCGTAAGGCAAATTCCACTTGGCAAAGTTGCGACTTATGGGCAAATTGCCATGCTTGCCGAAAGTCCGAGAGCCTCTCGTGCTGTTGGCTTTGCACTTCACAAAAACCCAGACCCCTCCACTATTCCCTGTCACCGAGTTGTGAACAAACAAGGCAAACTAGCCGAAGCTTTTGTATTCGGTGGAATTAACGAACAGAGAATAAGACTA
>JAWXUN010000061.1:0-9275 GCA_044426425.1 Clostridia bacterium
GAATAAACGCTATAAATGGTATAGAGTTTTCTAGCAAAGTAGACAAATTTGATTTGCATATTTTAGCACTATTTTTAGACGAAAAACATTATCCATTTATAACAGAAATTTTGAAAGATGGAAACAAAGAAAAAGCTAAGAGTAATTTTTTGTTGATTAAAAATATTAGAGAAAAATTATCTTTTGACGTTTCTTATGAGGAGTTGATTTCTGAATACTCAGAATTTCATATAAACAGAGCAAACATCGCTACCTATCTAATGAAAAAAGGATATATCAAAAGTATCGAAGAGGGATTTAGAACAATACTTCACAAAAACTATGGTTTGTTTGTGCCCGCAAAACGCCTAAATTCTTTAGAGCTTATTTCTCAAATTAAAGATATGGGAGCGGTTTCTGTTCTTGCTCACCCACTTTTAGATATGTCGAAGAATGATTTGAGAGGATTTTTGCCAATTGCTAAACAACATGGTTTGATGGGGATTGAAACATATTACAGCAATTACACAGACGAAATGACTAATTTTATGCTAAATATCGCAGATGAATTTAAGCTAAAAAAAAGTGGTGGAAGTGATTTTCATGGTATCACAAAGCCTGATATAAAACTTGGAATTGGCAAAGGTAATTTAAACATTGGTGATAATATATTAACGAATTTAAAAGCTTAAAGTAAGCGTCAACTCAAGCACACATTGACAAAGAAAAACCTTCTTGCATCTAATTTATTTATAGCAAGAAGGCTTTGTTTATTTCAATTTAATATTTTCAGGAATTTCCTGTGACCATGGCAGGAGTTTTTTCTCGCTTGTGCCTAATTGAATTTGCTCGAAGATCAATGCTTGTGGTTTTAGTTTATTTTCAATTGCTGTTTGGATAATGCTGTAAATTATCGCTGACGAGTGGGCTCCTTTTGGAGTATTTGAGAAAAGCCAATTTTTTCTGCCAATTACAAAAGGTTTGATTGAATGTTCATCTCTGTTATTAGACAATTCAATTCGTCCGTCGTTTAAAAATGAAAGTAGATATTTTTTCTTATTCTTCATCATCAAGCAATTTTTCAATCGATACATAATATTTTGCACGTTCTTCTATTGGCAATTTTTCTATTTCATCTGGCTCTTCACATTTTTCTGTTAATAAATGAATTAAAATTTCCACACGGTTTCGCAATCCGCATAAATTTTCCTTGTAATTTTTAATTTTTTCTTTACATAACTCTATCTCAAAATCTAAAAGCTTATCCTCGCCCATTATATGCCTAAGTGTCATATAGCTTAATTCATAAAACACTCACCCTATATATTACACTGTAATTTAATAATCTATTCTCATTTCAAATTAAAATTAAAAAGGCAAAAAGTCAGTGTTTATCTGACTTTTTTACTTAAGAAAGTATTCCTTTCAAATTTGCTTTGAACTATTATTTTAAATTCTACAAATCCAATTCTTCTATAAGTGAAAACTTGATAAATTCTTGTTCTAGCCTTACTTTTTCTCCGTAGAAATTGTTTCTTAGTTTTGTATAAAGTTCTAATTCTTCACTGGTTAAATTGTGAACTTCTCCTATGAATTGTTTTTCCTCACTCACCCACATTTTTTTATGTTCAAGTAATACTTCTTCTGTCATTAAAATTGATTTTATGTTTTGAAAATGACTTCTCGCCATACTTAAAATATTAAAACCATGCGTATCAATATCTCCCCAATAGTAAAGATTTTTGCTATTAAACCACTCGGCGATTTTTAATATATCTACAAAATAACCTTTTGAAAAAACTATGATGGAAGATTTTTTATTTGGAAAACTTAAAAAATTAGTTAGATTTTCTGCAAAAAATATATTGTCTACTTTTAAATCAAGATTTTCAAAATCAGTTATCGGTACTCTAATATCTTTTAAGCCATCAATGCTAAATTCATTGTCTAAAATTCTAAACCTAACACTCTCTAGTTCTTTTTTCAGCTTATATCTTTCCTCAAATTTACTAGAATTAGAATTAATCTTTTCACTTGGCAAAATTAAATCTAGAATTTCCGAGATTATAACTTTGTTTCTTTCGATAAATTTGCTGTGAATACCCTCAATACAAATTTCCCTAATATAAATATCCGTATCGTTGTCATTCGCAAACCATCTTATAACTTTAACTACGTCTTCGACATCTTTAATTCCAGAAATTTTAATAGGCTTTTTTGCAATCCAATCTTTAAGCGTTGGAAATTCACTCATTAAAATTTGCGAGTTATTTATAAATTTTTTAAGTTCTTTTTCTTTTTTAATAATCTTGATCGCTGTGTTTACATCTTTGATAATCGCATGAGTTGGCAAAGAATTTTTCCCATGAATTTTACTGCTAAAGGTTTTATATTTTAGCTCTAAATCTTTATGCAATTTCAGTTTTTCATGCCAATCTATTATCTCTGGTAAAAACTCAAAATCTTTTGAAGATGGGTATTTTAAATTAATCGAAAAAGGAAAAAAATCATCTTCTAAAAAAACTGATTTAAGTATATATCCCCTATCCCATTTTTTAATTAAAATATTTTTTATGTCATTATAATCAGTCCATTTATCCATTCTTTGCAAGCTCTTTCCTTTTTTTATACTCCTCGATTGGGATATTTTGCAGTGATGAAATATGTTTTATATCATCATGATTTACAAATCCAACATTTGATACAAATGGTTCAATAGCGTTAATTTTTACAAGTGGCGTGATTACCAAAAGTTGAAATTTCAACTTTTGAAACAGTTCAAGTCCATACTTTGTCGATTCCTCTGACCCCCTCGAAAAAGCCTCGTCAATCGCAACAAATCTAAACGAACGGTTGTCGTCACTCTTTCCATCTAGTTTATAATTATATACCAAACTTGCTGCCAAAATTGTGTATGCAAGTTTTTCCTTTTGTCCACCAGATTTTCCGTTAGAATCGGCATAATATTCATATTCTGCATCTGTTTCTCTTAGTCTTTCGGACGCACCAAACTCAAACCACATACGAACATCAGTAACTTTTTTAGTCCACTTTTTATCTATTTCAACATATCCCTCTCTACCCTTAAATCGTTCGATTATCTTCTTTATATTCGTAAATTTAATTTCAAGAGCTATATCATTTACGATATCACTTGTGCAGTTTCTTAGTTCTTCCCTAAACTTTTTAATCTCTGAATCTGATATGTCGCTATATTCTATTTTTATGTATCTACCCTTGTTAAAATCAATCGAATTTAGCGACTTGTTTATATCATTTATGCGAGTTTTAACCTTATTATATGCATTATCCAATTTGGATCTGAACACAGAAATTTGCCTTAAAATATTGCTGTGTAGCATATTTTTAAAATCGTTTTCATAGCGTGGCAAATCGTCAAACATAAGTTTTTCATAATTAGAAACATATTCATTTAGCGAGCTAATATTGACTTCAAGTTCCAAACTTTTACTTTGATGTTTAAATTTAAACTCGTGCATTAATTTTTCTATTGATTTTTCTAGTTTATTGCATTCGTCAAGGCTTGTCCTAATCTCTTTGTTCAAGTTTTCGTTTATTTTTCGCTCATAAGTTTCACAGTTTTTCAGCGTTAAATTTTCGTCTTTTAAAATTTCTATAAAATACGAAAAATCTTTATCTTCTGAACTTTTTAGATTTTCTTCATTTTCAACTGCTTTTCGTTCTGTTTCGTCCAAAATAACTTCTAACTTACTTTTATTTGCAATAAATCTATCTTTATTTTCAGTTTGTTTTTCCTTTTGCAACGTTAGCTGTTGAAGCTGTTCGGCAAGCTTTAAAAAAATATCATTTGCTGTTTCAATTTCTTTAATTTGCTTTTTATATTTAGTTATTTCAGCTCGTACTATGCCAACATCTATGACAGAAAAATCGGTAAAATCTTTAATTTTATCAGCACTTGCAAGCACAGAATTAGCTAAATTTATTTTATTTTTGCATTGCTCAAATTTTTTATTCAAATCAGATATTTCGCCTGATAATTTCTTTATTTGTTCTTTAAAAGCAAGAATTTTTTTGTTGTTAGAAAAACCTAGCACATAGTTTCTTCTGTCACCTATTTTTCGTCTATCGTCTTTCTCGTGACGTGTAATAGACTTAATTTGACCCTCTGGGCTTATCGCCTTATTGGCTGTCCTAAAACTATCCATATTATCAAGACAAAGATAATCAAACTTTTCAAAAATCCAATTTTCCACCCAATTTTTAAAAATCGAGTCCTGTTTAACGGTTATTTTCGCAAAAACTGAAAGCGGATTTATGTTAGAAATTCGTGATTTTGCATCGCTAGTTTTGTGGTAAACTAATTTAATACCAAGAGAATTTTTATTAACCCAATCAGAAACTTTTTTGTAATTTTTTTCAGAAACAAGCATAGACCTAGCAAAGCTATTTAGGAGCCTTTCGATAGCACCTTCCCACTTTGTTTCGCTTTCCAAAACTTCAATAAGCTCACCTGTAAAAGGTAAATCTTGCTCTTCGATACCAAGTTCTTTTGCAATTTTTTCACGCAATGCGATTAAATCAGCTTGAATGTTAGACTTTCTTTTTTCAAGAGATTTAACCTCTTGTTCAATATCGTTTTTCTCTGCTGATATGCTGTTTATTTTGATTAAAAATTCAGTTTTATTCTTTTCTTCGTTCTCTAAAACTATTCGATTTTCGCTTTCAATTTCAGGAATTTTATCAAAATTCTCCTTAAAACTATTAACACTTTTAGGTATTTCTAATTTTAGATTTTTTGCCTCAACTGAATATTTTTCAAGATTAATTATACATCTTTGCAATTCTTCATTTTTCGACTTTAATTCTCTCTTAAAACTTTCGAGTGCACTTCCACCATTTTTGTATTGTTCAGCCCTGACACTGTTCATATTATCGTCAGTGTTTTCGATTTTCTTTTTCTCTTGTTCAATTTTCAAGCTTAGTACATCTATATCAAACTTTAACTTTGTGATTTCTTCTTTTAAAAGTGGTTCTTTTTTCTTCGCTATCCAAACTGCTAAGTTTTCTCTTGCAATTTCTAATTTATACATTTTTTCTTTTAAACCTAGATAAACTTCGCCTTTTTTGGAAATTGGTTCAAGCATTTCAATCTGATTTTTAGCTGTTAAAACTGTTTCGTGTGCCGAGTTTAAATTGCTATAATGATTTAATAAATTAGTGATATTTTCGTCAACATCTTCTTTTACAATCATATTTTCACGAACAAAACGAGTTAACTCATCAACCTTTTTCATAGAAATTGTTTGCCCAAACAAATCCAGTGCTTGCTCTGTCAGTCCACCTAAAATCTTGCAAAAACGCTCTCTATAATCACTGTAACTATCATAAACATTAATATTTTCGCTTTTAAGTTTCCTTTTCAAATCGCCTGCATTTTTAAATAGTGAAAATTCTTTTGCTATAAAAAGTTCTTTTTCAGCCACAATATAAAACTTTATTGGTGATGAGTTTTTCTCTTTAAAATAAAAAAATTGTGCTAAAGTCAAACACTCATCATTAAATTCGTCTTTAAATGTTGCTAATAACACTGAATATTTATCAAAATCTCTTAAGGCAACACTTTTTCCATTTTGGTGTCCATAAAAACCTCTTACGTAAGTAGCTGTTGTTCTCTCTTTTGAAGTTGAGTCAGCTGCCTTGTTGTAATTTACCTTTCTTGGAGCAAGCAAAAGAGTGCTAAGTGCATCGACTAATGTTGATTTTCCAGAACCTACATCACCTGTCAAAAGTGTAGTTTCTCCATTCAAATTAAATCGCCAGACATTGCTATCAAAAGTTCCCCAATTGTAAACTTCTAGTTTTTGCAAACGAAAACCCTCAAGCACATTCTCTTTTAGTGAATATCCACTTTTAGCAAAATCAAATAAATCCACTTTAGCTCTCCTCTCCTGCCTTGTAATTTTTATATTCCTCTAATTTTTCATCAAGTTTGCTAAGCCATTCTGCATCTACAAAACTCCTTATTATCCTCAAAACTTCATAACTCTCTTCACTAGACTTAGTTTTTCTGATAAATCCATATTCACAAATATGATTAAGACTTGCTGATATATCATTATTTTGCTTAACTTCGTTTGTTGTATCTGCTAAAAACACCTTTACTCTGTCTACTATTTGATTTTTAGACAATATACATCTGCCCTCACCACTGCCAGAATCGAAATCTAACAAAGTTTTTCTAAAAATAACTATAAGCAAGCTATCTAAATATTTAATCTTTCGCTTGGGTATAAGGACAGGAATTTCGCTTTCTTCTTCGTCAATTTGCTTTAAGTACGCATAGCCGTCTAACTCATTTATAAAAAGATTTAATCCTAATTTTGAAACATAATCATCAATCGCATTTTTATTATTATCGACTGTTTCCCATAATTTAGCTTGGCTTTCTCTTTCCACCGACCCCTTAAGCAAAGCAACCAATGCTTTTGAATATTCTATATCACGAATTTCCATATCACACCTCTATCTTCACAGTGCTTTTAAATATAATCTTTGGCAAATCAGCACTACGAATATCTCCTTCATCAGTTTCCCAAAATATTTTTTCCGTCACACTATAATCAAAATCAATCTGTTTTTCGCCACCTGCAATTGCAACATAAGCGATAATCTCTGAAAGACCATATTTTATAGGATATTTTTCAGTTATTTCTTTTAAAGAACTAAATCCACTACTTTTCACACATTCATTAATTTGCTCTTTTAGTTTAATTCTATCAACATAAACTTGTGAATACAAAGCATTCTCGTTTCCGAACGATACGCCTTCGCTTATGTTCTGTGCATTCAAATCTTGCTTAATCGGTGCTGTAAACAACGGTCTGTGCATATTCAAATTAATATTTGGCACTACTGTATCAACGTACACTTCCAGTTTTCTATCAGCAGATTTTTCTCTAAATTCCACCGCTTTTTTCTCAATACTTTTTATAATTTGGTTTATTCTTCTTTCTTCTGCTAAATAATTATCTGAAATATATCTATTTAATTGGCTCGAAATTCCTTGCATGGTGTTCATAACGTGTTCACTGCCATCTGCCCAATCGCTAGAAATACTTTTGATTTTTTCACTGTTAGGAATTTCTTTTACAGCTTGCAGTTTTAGAATTTCTTCAAGCTTTGCATAAAAACTTTCTTGTGCATTATTAGATGACAAAAAATCATAAAAGGCATAAAAACTTTTCCCTTGTTCTGAATTTCCTATCTTGTCATTATTCTCAAAAAACTCTGCTAATAACGAACCTTTTCCGCCCACCCATGAAGTTATCTTCTCTCTCATCTCTCTGTCAAGGCTTCTGAAATTCTCTTCAACTTCACGAAAATCCGAAAGTATATCTCTGCCAGCTTGCATAGCTCCGATAAATCTATCCTTAATCTGAACTGGTTCAAGAACTGATAAATTTCCATTTTGAATATACGAAATTTCTAAATCAATTTCGTTTTTTCGCATTTTCAAATCTCTAATTCGCTTTTTAGGGTCAACGCTTGTGCCGTCAATTATATCATCAATAAGTTTAAAAAACATAATTAAGCGTGATTCAGTTCCAACAAAATCGTCTTGTTCTAAGCTCGCTAACCATTCAATCGCCTTTTGCGACCACGAAGTTAAGTCGTAGTGAACTTCGTCTGTTTTGTTAACAAAAAATTTTCTAAGCCAATATTTTTCCGTCCATTCCGTTAACAAATCTTTGCTAGATTTATCTTTTCCCTCGAAAAAATTAGTATCTTTAATAAAATCATCAAGCTTCACAGTCAAACGACTCTCGGATATTTCACGCACATTTTTCTGTATAAATTCTTGATTTAAAAAAGAACATATAAACGGAGCATTATCCGCAGCAAGCAACCTCCAAGCAGGGTTAAACTGCCGAAGTTCTCCTAAATTTCTAAAAGACATATAAGACATTACAAGCTCACCTCCAGTTTTTGTTTTCTATAATGACTATAGCACATTTACTGTACCATAAAACGGACATTAAATTATATTTTAACAATTCATCACTTATTAACTTAATTTATTTTTAATCTCATCATGCTCTATATATCCACGCCACTGTATGCGATATTTTCCGCTACATCTGCAGATATATCATCTGTGTGCGTGTGGGATGAAACCAAGTCAGTAAGACTTTCTATTCTAGCCATAATACCTTTACACAGCATATTCACACGATTTTCTTCCACAAACACAGAGCCTTTTGTAAGCTCTCTGATTTCATCTTCAATGTGGGTCAATGCGGATGGTTTAAAAAAGTCAAATGAGGTGACTAACTTAATCTGTTCTTCATGACTACTTTTAAACGGCTTACTTTTAATTTTTTCACCTCTATTTATCATAGCAACAGGCTTATCAAACCAAAGTGATGTTCCACTGTCAAAGATAGGTGCTGGTGCAATATATTCTAAAGTTTCGGCATTTCTAAGCACTCCAAAATTGTTTAAATGTCTGTCCTCATTTCCTATAATGTAATCAAGGACAATCATTTTATTTAAAGCATCTTCCATATTTGGTATACCGAGTGATTTTGCACGGTCAAGATAATGTTGATAAACCGATATATGATTCGGCTTTTTCTCTGTTTGAAGAACATACCAAGCACTGACAAGTTCCGTATCTTTCGTGACAAAATTATCGCATACACTATAAGGATAGTCGTTTTGTATAATCAAGTGATAAGGTATATGGTCTATGCCGAGTCTATCACAGATTACGCTTGCAATTACCTCGTTGTACGGTTCTTGTTGTATTGCACCGCTACCGCTTTTTAGCAAGCAACGCTTACCATCTATAATCTTCCATTTCTTTTTCAGCCAACCATCTGAAGTGTTGTCTGGGGATATAAGGCTTACAGTTTCACTATCTCTTTGCTCACCGAACAGAATATCTCCCACATCATCGGAAAAATCATTGTCAAAGAAATTGACATCTGCCCACGATAAAGGTGAGTTTTTCGGTTTTATCCAATAGTGATCCGACAAAGACAATCCGTATGCCTTGTCGAGCAGTTTTATCGTGCTGTCTATGCCGAGCGACTCCAAAGCTGTTTTGATTCCCATACGGCTTGCGGGAATACCTCTGCCCGTCCACCATTGATTGAGAGTGCTACGATCTATATTACCCTTATTTACAGTAATTCCGACAGGTGTATGGGCTATATTGTGGACATCACCGATAGAGGATATAACGGCTGTGGCGGGGTCTATTGTGAGGTCTGCCACAGCAATATTTTTATGCATTAAAATATATTTCATAT
>JAWXUN010000062.1:0-9036 GCA_044426425.1 Clostridia bacterium
GTTGTTATAACTGGACTAGAGGAAGATACCTATCAATTGGTATTCTACTTGTGTACCGATGTGGAAAACGATTCTTACCCAATGTCAAATTGTACATACACAGCTTCTACCAGAGTTGACACCGAAATAACATCAGTTGATGACCCAATTTATTCAGTATATGCCGTGATTAATCTTGACGATGAATTCGACCAAGACGACAGCCGAGTTATCGACAGCGAAACTGGTGCAACTTTAGAATTTATTGTAAGTTACGCAGTGGAGAACACCCCAGTGGAGGGTGACAAGCTGACAGTTACAATTCAGCGAAAAGTTGATGATGAATATGTTGATATTGAAGATTGGGTAACCTCTGGTATAGCTGAAATAGAATTAAGCCTAGAAAAAACAGAAGATAAACAGACGGTAACAGTTACTGTTCCAACTGGCTTGGAAGCTGGCACATACCGCATTAACTTCAATTTAGATTACCAAACATATCCGTTTAATATAATTGTAACAGATTAAGAACTAGTCAAAATTAATTATAAATTTGATGAGTGAACATAAAAAACCTGAGTAGCAATACTCAGGTTTTTTTATTTAAATCCACTTGCGTGAATGAAATTGTCTGCGGAGAATAAGGATTTAATTTTATGTTCAAAGAATATTTCGCTATGCTATATTATAATATTTGTTGATGTGTTGTGAATAATATGTGTCAAAACCTTGATTTTTGCTTTTTTTTGTGTTATAATTGATATACGTGTATTAGCGGTTTATTTAATTATTATAGCGTTAATAAATATAAAAGGGCGGGTTATTTTATAAATGAAAGAAAAAATTCAGAAAGTGTTTAGCTATTTTTTTATTATAGCATTATCATTTTTGTTTGCGAATTACTTGGTGCTTCCAATGGCAAAGACATTGTTTGCTTCTGTGCCTCAACTAAACAATACTAGTGATTTTTTAAATACCTTTGATAAAAACTATAACAACATAGAAATTTCTGAGGACGAAGTTATTACGGCTTTGAATGATGACCCTCAAATTGATTTTTTTAATGTCAATGCTAGTATTGATAATATAAGCATTTTTTTGAAAGATAAGACAGACGAAAGTTTGCCTATTACAATATATTATGCAAAAAATAATGTTTATACAGGAGATAATTCGGTTGCTGGAGTTATTAGCGAAAATGAAAATTCTGTCACGATAAATCTGCCAAAAGATAATTATACTAATATAAGGATTGATATTGGTATTGAAGAGGGCATTACTTATTCTGTTGCGAGTATAACATATTCAAGTGGAAGCAAAGCAGATTTGCTTTATATGTTCATCGCCTTTGCGTCGTTCCTTGTTTTGCTGTATTTAGCTTTCCGCAATAATATAAAAAGATTTTTTGTTTTAGATTATAAATTTCCAAATAAAAATATTTGTGTTGCAGTAATTTTCTTTATAATTTTTGTGTTCGATTTTTATAAAACAAAAGATTTTGCTATTTCAATTTATTATGCAAGTCTTTTCTCGTGCTTGATTTTGTTTGCATTTTTTGAGTTTGAATATCAATTTTTAAAAAAACAAAAAATTAGTGAGGTAGAATAAATTGAAAGAATTTGTTTCTTATTTAAAACCCAAAAAACTTGCGATATTGATATATGCTCTGACACTTTTGTTTTTTATGGTTAAAGTAAATTATTACGATGATTATGTAGGGAATTTTCCAGATGAGTCCTCGCACTTGGGCTATGTTGCCTACTTAGACGGCGAAGATGTTATCTTGCCAGATTATCATGATATGTATACAAAAGTAAAAACTTCTAGCAATACTATTCAAACTTATGGTACTAATTATCTTGGTCACCCTCCGCTTTATTATAATATCCTAAATCTTTTTAATGATATTGAAGTCGATGGCGAAAATGTTACAATAGATGTATCCCAGTTACGTTTTACGAGTCAGTGCATAGCGTATCTTGGACTTATAATTGCTTTTTTGTTTGGCTTAAATCGCATAAAGAAAAATTCTTTACACTTGCTTTATGCAACGATTTTAACAAGTGTTCCAATGTTTGCGTATACAAGTGCAGGGGTCAATAACGATACACTTGCCTTTACGGGAATGGTTATTTTTGCTGTTTGTTTTGTTAGACTTTTAGAAAACAGAAACAAATATAGCTCGTACATTCTTTTTGCTAGTTCGATTTTTATATTGATGATGACAAAAGTTACGGCAGGTTTGATTGCATTGATTGCCTGTGCATTTGTGTTAATATACATTTTTATAAAAGAAAAATCTTTCAAAATTTTGTTTAACAAATATTTTGCAGCTTCCCTTCCAATATATATTTTGGTGTTTATATATTATATGGGTTTGTATTTAGATTATGGAACTTTCCAAATTTCTCTAGCAGGGCTAGACAAAGAATATTTTGTAACAACAGATTTTTACACTGATGTGGACAGTAGGATTTATATGAATATAATAGACTATGCAGAATATTATTTTACCAAGTTTTTAAACACTTGGATTTCTGTTCAAAGTCACGTTTCACTTAGCAAATTAGCTGGTCTTTCAAGTATTGATTCTGTTGGAATTTTGTCGCTGACAGTTTTGCCGTTGATGATGATATTCACGAAAAAAAAATCAGAACTAACAAAAGTATCAATAGCGGTATATTTAGCAACAGGTTTAACAATAGCGGTTCAATTTGTGAGATGCTATTTTAAAAACTTTTTGGGCAACGGATATCTTGGCGGTTTTCAAAGTAGGTATTATATCTGTGCAATAATATTTTTTGCTTTTGCAATTTGCTTTGCAGTTTATGACAGGTATAAATATTTTCTTGAAAAAAGTAACAATAAAAAACGTGTAGAAATTATATTTAATGCAGTTTGCATTTTGTTCTCTGCACTTTTAATATACGAAGATTTTATATATTTCATAATTAATTTTGATAAATATTTATAAGGGGTAAAAAAAGATGAAACTAATAATTCAAATTCCATGCTTTAATGAAGAAGAAACACTAGAGGTAACTTACAACGATTTGCCAAAACATATTGACGGTATTGATGAGATTGAATATTTGATTATCAATGACGGCAGTAAGGACAAAACTGTTGAAGTTGCAAGGAAACTTGGCTTTCACCATGTCGTATCTTTCAAGCAAAACAAAGGTCTTGCAAAAGGCTTTATGGCTGGGCTTGATGCTGGCTTGCGTTTAGGTGCGGACATTATTGTTAACACAGATGCCGACAACCAATATTGTGGTGCGGATATCGAAAAACTGGTTCAACCTATTTTGAATAATAAAGCAGATATCGTAATAGGTGAGCGACCAATTGACGATACAGAGCATTTTTCTAAAAAGAAAAAAACATTCCAACACTTGGGCAGTTGGGTTGTTCGTGTTGCATCTGGCACAGATATTCCAGACGCACCAAGCGGTTTCAGAGCATATTCAAAAGAGGCTGCACTCAGACTGAATGTTACAAACAACTATACATATACTCTTGAAACAATTATTCAAGCTGGTCAAAACAAAATCGCAATGACTTCTGTTCCAATCAGAACGAATGACGAAACACGACCATCAAGACTTTTCAGCAGTATGTGGAAATATATGAAGCGTTCGGCTTCTGTTATTTTCCGTTCTTTCATGCTATATCATCCGCTCAAATTTTTCTCAATTATTGGTTCGATTTTACTCGTAATCGGCTTGGCAATTGGTGTTAGATTTTTGGTTTATTTCTTTATGGGCTTAGGTGGCGGACTTATTCAATCGCTCATCTTGTGTTCTGTTATATTGATTATGAGTTTTCTTTCTTTTGTTGTCGGAATGCTTGGCGACATTATTGCGGCAAACAGAAAAATACTGGAAGATGTTCAGTATAGAGTTAGAAAAATGGAAACAAAACAAGAAGATAAAAAAGAGGATTAAGTCCGAAAATAAAAGAAGAAAGGTTAGTCATGGGCGAAAAAAACTTAATGTTTATACAAGCATGACATGGTCATAAAGAATGGCTAAGGACGTAACAATTGCTATAACTGCGGCGAGTTATAGCGGAAACAAGGGTGCAGCTGCAATGCTCCAAAGTTCAATTAAGCAACTTCACCAAAGATATAAGGGTGGCTTGAATGTCAAAATTATGTCTGTTTATCCAAAAAAAGACAGAGAACAAAATCCTTTTGACTTTGTAGAAATTGTTTCTTGCAAACCAGAAGAACTGCTTTTTGTCGCTTTTCCTCTTGCAATGCTATACTTTTTGTTTCAGTGGATTCCTTTTGTGAAAACGCTTTTGCAAAAACACAAAATTATAAAGGCATATAAACAAACCGACATGGTTATAGACGAGGCTGGCATAAGCTTTGTGGACTCTCGTGGTTTTGTTATGAATACTTATGCATTTGTGAGTATGCTGGTGCCAATGCTCCTTGGTGTTCCTGTTGTGAAATATTCACAGGCACTTGGAGAGTTCAAAAATATTATCAACAAAATATATGCTAAATTACTTCTTCCACACATCAAACTTATTTGTGCAAGGGGCGAGATTACTCGTGCAAATTTAGAGGGAATTGGCATTACTAAAAATGTAAGACTCTGTGCGGACGGTGCTTTTTCTATGCCAGACGACGAGGCTGTTAGCGAGGCAGTGAACAAAATTTGTGAGAAAGACTCTTTCTATAACGATAAAGTTGTGGGAATTTCTATAAGTTCTGTTGTTGAGAAAAAATGCAACAAAATGGGAATTGATTACAAAAAAATCACTGTAAATTTCTGCGAAGATTTAATCAAAAAAGGTTATAATGTACTGATTATTGCGAATGCTGCAAGAATGGGGAACACTAAAACAAGAAACAACGACCTGATGATTTGTAATGATGTTTATGCCGAGATTAAGCCAAAAGACAATGTCAGATGGTATGAAGAAGAGATGACTGCCGAGAAAATTAGAGAATTAATCAGCCACTGCAAAGTTTTGGTTGCCTCTCGTTTTCATGCGATGATTGGTGCACTTGAAAAAAATGTTCCTGTTTTGCTTGTCGGTTGGAGTCATAAATACAAAGAAGTTTTGGATATGTTCGAGCTTGGTGCGTATGCTGTTGATTTTTCTAAGTTAAGTCTTGAGCTTTTGAACATTGGTTTTGACAATGTTATTAAAAACGAAGAAGAAATCAGAGCACTTATCCAAAAGAATTTACCAAGCGTTTTAGAAAGTTCAAAGAGTAACATAAGATTAATTTCTGAAGTGATTGACGAAAATTTGAAGAACAACAAGGGACTTTTTGATTTTAACAACACAGATAAATATATCGGAGAAGTTCTTGAGTGCCGAATGGGCTATGCGACTGACGAAAGCACAAGGGGCATTGCTGCCTCTGGCGGAATGGTCACGGGTTTGTTGTGCTCTTTGCTTAGAAACAAAGAGATTGACGGTGCTTGGGTGACAAAAAGCCTTATTGAAAATGGTGAATTATCATACAAAACTTTTATAGCTACAACAGAAGAAGAGATAAAAGACTGCGGAAGTAGCGTGTATATGGATATTCCACTGCTCAAACATTTTGAGCTTGTCAAAAATTTTGACGGCAAAATTGCTGTTGTTCTTTTGCCTTGCCAAATGGCTGGTTTTTCTAAATTAATTGAAAATAACAAAGAGATTAAAGATAAAATTGCACTTAAAATTGCACTTTATTGCAGTGGTTCTCACGACAAAAATGCGACTTTAGTTCCGCTAAAAAAGAATGGCATAAGCCTAGAGAATGCTAACAGATTGATTTATAGACGTGGACATTGGAGAGGTCTGACAAAGGTTTTTTATAATGACAAAACAGAAAAATCTCTCTCTTATACCAAAAATATTTGTGCTTATAAAAATGCATATTATTTTTCAAAAGAACGCTGTATGAAATGCCAAAATCATTTTGCTTATCACTCTGACTTAAGTTTTGGCGATATTTGGCTAAAAGAAATGAAAAAAAATCCAATCAAGCATACAAGTTGTTTGATTAGAAGTGAACAAGGCAAAAAAATGTATGACATTGCGATTAAGGAAAATGCAATAAAAGACGCATATATCAGCAAACGCAAAATTGTTATGAGTCAAAAAAGAGCCTTGGTTTTTAAATGGAATTTAGCAAAGGCTAAAGAAAAGTATTATCAGAAATTAGGGCAAAATATCCACCTCAACACAAGTTCTAAATGCAAGTGGAACCACAAACTAGCTTTTTATTTGGCGGAGAAAAACAGAGTTTCTTCTGCAAAAAATCCAGAAAAAATTGCTAAGTTGCCATCTTTTTTCATCTATAATTATATGCTATTTATAAGAGTTTTGTTAAGCTTTTAACAAGGAGTTTTCGTGAAAAAATTTTTAAATTATTTTGGTAAAGTTTTAATGATATTGGCTATTGTTTTTATCATTAACAAAATCATTTCTTATGAAATTGATTTTACTGCGATTTTTACCTTGAATGTGCTTTTGATGTTTATATTTTGTGCACTATTCCAAGGGGTTAACACGTTTTTTGCATCTTTTGTTTACAATAATTTGCTTAAAATAGTATGCAAAACAAAGCTTAATCAAAAAGCTGTTTCGCTCACTTATTGCAAGACAAGCTTGTTTAAATACCTACCAGGCAATGTTATGCATTTTATCGGCAGAAATCAAATAGCTGTGGACTGCAACCAGTCCCATGTTGATGTGGCACTTGCAACGGTGATAGAAACACTGTGTTTTATTATCGGTGCTACTATAATCACTGCGGTCTGTGTGTTTAATTATCTAATTAATTATATACAAATGCTCGAGCTTGACTTTTTATTTATTCTTTTAATTGGCTTGGCTGGCATGGCTGTGCTCGCCTTGGTAGCTTTTGTTTTTAGAAAAAAACTTTCTAAATTAATTGCAAAATACAAATTTTTAATGCAAAAAGAAAATGTTTTGAGCATTAGCATGGTTGTGTTTAAGTGTATGTCAAGGCTTTTAGTCAACGCACTTTCTTTTGTGCTGTTGATGTTCGCTTTTGGACTTGTTCCAGACTCGTTTGAACTGCTTATATTAGTCATTGGCTTTTTTGTAATGTCTTGGCTAATTGGCTATGTCACCCCTGGTGCACCTGGCGGAATTGGTGTTCGTGAGTTTATCATGACAGTTTTTCTTGGCTCTTATTTTCCAGAGAGTACATTGCTCACTGTTGTGATTTTGTTCAGAGTTCTATGCATTGTGGCAGATGTTATAAGTTATTTAAGCTCACTTGTTTACGCAAAATTTTATAAAGAAAAAAGTTCTGAAAGCTAAGGGGAAATTTATGAAAAAACTTAATGCTAAAAAGTTCTCAAATCTCAAAATAGATTTGCTGATTATTGCAGGTTTTACGCTGATATATATAATATATCAACTGGTGGCTACGAGCCTTATGAATGGAAAATATATCGGAGATGAAATGATATATTTTGCAATTTCTTATGATATTTTTGCGGGAAATGGAATTAACGATGTTCAATATCCAATAGTTTATCCGCTGATAACGGCTGTGGCATTCTTCTTTGAAGAGCCATACAGAGTTATTCAACTAATAAATATTTTTCTAAATTCTTTGATACCTTTTGTCACATACTTCTTTATTAGAAATATGTTTGAGAGAGAAAAAGTTGTTATCATCAGTATTTTAATGCTCGTTTCAAGCTTTGCTGTTTGTTTTCCAAGCTTTGTTATGGGTGAAAATCTTATGTATCTACTGTTCTTAGTTGCATTTTTCTTTCACTTTAAATATGCAGGCGAAAAAAGTTTGAAGTTTGCCTTTATAGCAGGACTTTTGCTTGCGGTTATGTATATGACAAAATATCTCGCACTGTTAATGCTACCAGCTTTTGGACTATATTGGATTTGTCAATATTTCAAAAAAGAAGATATCAAAAAATCTCTTATAGATATTCTTAAGAATTTTGCGGTATACGGCATTGCCTATGGACTTGTAGTTATTTTGTATGCATTTATCTATTCTAATGTCAATGGCTTAGCACTTAGTATTGATGTTATAAAAGAGATTGGCGGTTTCTCTGTTGCAACTGGACCAGAGAGAGTTGGATATAGTTTTATTCCTCAACTCAAATGGATTGGAATGTATGTTGTCTATGCATTTGTTTTGTTAATTCCATGTGTAATTGTTATTGTTGCGAAAATCAAAAATGCAAAATTTTTAAAAGAATTTGACTCTAAAGTTTTAAAATTAATCTTTTTGTCCGTTTTGTTGGTCATGTTCACTTGCTATACTGCCTCAAGACATTCAACATTAGCACCATATAATAGCACAGGAAATATGATTAAACTCTTGGGCAGATATGTTTCTTATGCAAGCACATTCTCTATAATTATTGCCGTGGTTTTGTTCGATAAAAAAGAGATGATTAGCAAGAAAAAAGCTATTCTTCTCGCCTTGGGTGCTTGTGTTTCTGCGACAATTTCTTATTTAATTCTGTATCAAGATTTGATATGGACAACAACAACAGCATTTTTGAATGTTACAAGAGGTCGTGACCTTGCTGGTTTCTATATCTTGGGTTACAAATATCTGCTCTATTATTGCATTGTGATTATTGCATTTGTATTTTTCTATTTTATCAAAAAGAATATATATGTAACGGCTTGTTTGCTTGTTGCAATATATTTGCCATGTTGCCTTGCAAGCACAGTTAGTGTTGTAGAATCAAGCATAAACGAAGCTGCAACAACAGAGCAACTTTGGCAAATGATTGATACAGAAGAAGACGAAAGCGAAGTAGAGCTTGATATAGAACTTGACTAATTCTTGAAAAATTTACAAAATAAATTCATTTTTTTACTAAATTTAACTTGAAATTTTCAAATTATATGATATAATATAATTATATCGGAGTTGATAAAAAAATATCATACTTCAATAAAAAAACGAAAATGGAGAATGTATTATGGCAAGATTTACTTTACCAAGAGATATTTATTTTGGTGCTGGTTCTTTAGCAGAACTCAAAAATATCAAAGGAAAAAAAGCTATCGTTGTTGTCGGTGGTG
>JAWXUN010000063.1:0-9017 GCA_044426425.1 Clostridia bacterium
AAAAGAATAAGCAAAAACGACTTTATGGCGGTTATCGAGATAACAAAAGGTGGAAAAGTTAAGTATGAGCTTGACAAAGAAACTGGTATGCTTATGCTAGACAGAATACTTTACACTTCTACACACTATCCAGCAAACTATGGTTTTATCCCAAGAACTTATGCAAATGACGGCGACCCACTAGACGTTTTGGTCTTGTGTTCTGAAAATATTATTCCAATGTCAACTGTTAGATGTTACCCAATCGGTGTTATCATCATGGACGACAACGGAAAGGCTGACGAAAAAATTATTGCTATTCCTTTTGGCGACCCAACATACAACGGCTTTAAAGATATTTCTGAATTGCCAGAGCACACTTTTAACGAAATGGCTCACTTTTTCACAGTTTATAAAGCACTTGAAAAAGGCGTTGACCCTGATATTCAACAAGTAAAAAATGCTGATATCGCAAGAGAAGTTATCGAAGAATGTATGGAAAGATACCTAAACGATTTTTGTAGATAAGATTTTTTTTAGAATTATGGATTAAGAATGAAATATTTTTAATCCATAATTTTTTTATACCTAAACAATCAAGTCTTCTATACTTGCAATTTCGTATCCTAGTTCTTCCCATTTTGTCAATAGTTCATCAAGAATTTCGCTGTTAGTTTGCGATGTGCTGTGCAACAAAACTATTGCTCCGTTGTGTATTCTTGGAATTAGTTTTGCAAAAGCTTCTTCCTGACTTGGTTGCTCGTTTTCGTACCAATCAACATACGCAAGACTCCAAAAAACTGTTGAATATCCAAGTTCTTGTGCTATAAGTAGATTTTCTTCCGAAAATTTTCCCTGTGGTGGGCGATATAGTTTGAGCATTTCTTGCCCTGTTATCTCGTAGAATTTTTCTTCTACTTTTTCTAGCTCTTCAACAAAACTTTCTTCTGTGCTTATGCTCGCCATGTCTGGGTGCGACCATGTGTGATTGCCCACTGTGTGCCCCTCGTCTACCATTCTTTGCACCAAATCTGCTTGTGTTTCTAGGTAATTTCCCACAAGAAAAAAAGTTGCTGATACATCATGTTTTTTTAGTACATCTAAAATATTCTCGGTGTATCCATTTTCGTAGCCTGCATCAAATGTTAGATATATTTTTTTCTCTGTTTCATCTCCAACAAAATAGCTATCGTATTGTTCAAGATATTCTTTTGTTGCATTGCCGATTGGTGTTTGACCCTCGCTCTGAAAACTCAAGCCCCAGTTAGTAATCTCGGCACTTGCGAGCACTGCCTCGTCCGTTTGCACCATGTTTGCAGAAACAATCACGGTTATTATAAACACCGCAGACATCGCCAAAACAGCCGTCTTATTCAAAAATATTTTTCTGTATTTTTTAACAAATTTATCCATAAAAAAATCACCTCTTACACAATGTATATGAGAGGTGATTTTTTTTATTCTTATTTGTTGTTAATAATTTTGCTGAGTTCATCCATAAATGTGTTGATATCCTTGAACTGTCTATACACAGATGCAAAACGCACATAGGCAACTTCGTCAACATTTTTTAGTTTTTCCATTGTGTATGTTCCAATTAGTTGCGATGGCACTTCTCTATCGAGCGAATTTTGAAGTAAAACTTCTATTTCGTCAATAATTTTTTCTAAGGTGCTCATAGAAACAGGTCTTTTTTGGCAAGCTTTTAAAAGTCCGCCCATAAGCTTGTTTCTGTCAAAAGTTTCTCGAGATTTATCTTTTTTAATAACAACAACTGGAACCGTTTCGATAATCTCATAAGTTGTAAATCTTTTTCCGCATTTTAGACATTCACGTCTACGTCTAATTCTCTCGCCCTCGTCTGTTGGGCGTGAGTCGATAACCTTGCTCTCTTCGTAATTACAAAACGGACATTTCATGGCAAATCTCCCCTATTTTTTTATCTTTTATGCTATTATTTTATCATATTTTCTTGGAAAAAGCAAGTTTTTTGTTAAAAATTATTGTAATATGGATTTCTTTGTAGTATAATAAAAATCTATTAAATTAAGTTAATAGATAAATTTTTGGGAGGTTTTGACTATGACAAGCAAAGAAAGAGTAACAAATATCTTAAACCACAAACCTGTTGACAGAATGGCTATCTATGAGCACTTTTGGTCTGACACAAAGAAACACTGGACTGACCAAGGCAAAATTTCAAAAGACACAGACATGGGCGAGCATTTTGGTTTTGATGTGAGCGAATGTTGGTCTTTTAACATGACAATTGACATTGACTGGGTCAAAGAAAAAGTAAGCGAAACAGAAGACACCATAACCCTAAAAGATGGCAACGGTGCAATTCTCAAACAACACAAGCACCACGACACAACTCCTGAGCACATTGATTTTGCAATAAAAGAGCAAGAGGATTGGGACAAAGTCAAGCACAAGCTAACTATTGACCCACGAAGAATAAATTTTGATGCATATCGCAAAGCAAAACAGGCAGCAAAAGAGTCCGAAAAATTTTTCTGTTGGTCTGGCGTTAATGTATTTGAATTAATGCACCCGGTTTGCGGACACGAAAATATGTTGGTCGGCATGATTTTAGAGCCAGAGTGGATAGCAGAAATGGCAGAGCAATTCACAGATGTCACACTTGGTCTTATGAAAATTTTGTTTGAGCAAGAGGGATATCCAGACGGCATTTGGTTTTATGAGGACATGGGCTTTAAGCTAAAACCTTTTATGTCGCCAGAAAAATATCGTGAGCTTATCATGCCGTCGCATATCAGAACTTGTGATTATGCCCACGAACACAATATGCCTGTAATTATGCATTCTTGCGGTTTTATCGAGCCATTGCTCCCTCACATGATAGAGGCTGGCATTGACTGTTTGCAAGTAATAGAAGTTAAGGCTGGAATGGATTTGCTAAAACTATACAAAGAATATGGCGACAAAATTGCTTTTATGGGGGGCATTGATGTTCGTGCTTTATACTGCAACGACAAGGCTGTGATTGACAAAGAACTAGAGTCAAAAATTCCTTTTGTCAAAGAGGGCTTTGGCTATATGATACACTCTGACCACTCAATCCCAAAAACTGTTGACTACGAAATTTATAAATATTTTATAGAAAAAGGTTTGGAACTAGGCACATACAAAGACTTTGAAAATACATAAAAAACAGCCCAGTATTGCTACAATAACAAGCAATATTGGGCTATTTATTTCAGCTGAAATTTTTATTTAACAACAATCTCATCTCCAACATGGAAATAAAAAATATTGTTCATTTTTGTTTTTAAGATATCAAATGCCTTTTCGCCTGTGCAGTGGCAAGTATAAAACTTTGTTGCGTTATATATAGCTAACTCTTTTGAGATATCGTCTAGCAATTTTTCGTCCGCTATAACACCAGTTCTTGATGATAAGTGAAAACCGCCGATTACTATGCTAAAATCTTTTTGAGGAGATTGCTCCATTATATCCACAACGCCGTTGTGCCCACAACCCATAAGCATAATTTTTTTATCCGAATTTATGACAAGGTTTTGCTCGTGGGTAAATTTGTCCTGCCCCTCGTCATCATAAAGACTATCATTTGACGAGCAACGGCATTTTCCAGTGCTTTTAACAGTGAAAAGCGATAGCTCTTCATCTATTTTGTAAGCACCTGTTTTTAAGATTATTTGACTATGATTAATCAAATTTTCGTCAATGCCAATGCTGTGTTTATCTTTTTTGGAAACAGAATAGTGCTTTTTGAATGCAGATTTTTGCAGATATATTTTAGCCTTGTTGTTAATTTTTAAAAACTCTTCTAGTGCACCGCCGTGGTCATAATGCCCATGAGAAATTATGACAGTATCGACTTCTGAAAGGTCAATTTTGGCAAGTTTTGCATTTTCAAAAATTGTTTTGTCGGGCCCTAAATCAAAAAGAATTTTGTGTGTTTTTGTTTCTATATAGATAGAAAGACCGTGAGCTGACTTGTAGTCGCCAAGTGAAACATTTTCAACAAGATTAAAAATACGCATAAATCCTCATTCTTCAAACATATCTTTGATTTTGCCAAAGAATGTTTTTCTTTTTTGATAGTTTTCTTTGTCGCCTTGTTTATCAAATTCTTTTAGCAATTCTTTTTGTCTTTTGTTTAGGTTCTTAGGAACTTCAACAGTAACTTTGACAAATTGGTCGCCACGGCCACGGCCTCTGATAAAAGGAATACCTTTTCCTTTTAGCTTAAATGTGTCGCCTGGTTGAGTTCCCTCGTGCACATTATAGCTCACTTTGCCGTCAAGCGTTGGCACAATTACCTCTGCACCCAAAGTTGCTTGAGTGAAAGTGATTGGCATATCGCACCAAACATCGTTGCCACGTCTTTGAAAAATTGCGTGTGGGCGAACGCTTACATAAACGTGCAAGTCGCCACTTGAGCCATTGTTTGTGCCAGCGTTACCTCTGCCACCAACATTCAATACTTGCTCATCATCAATACCAGCAGGAATAGAAATCTCGATATTTTTCTTTCTTCTAACTCTGCCTTTGCCGTCGCAAGTTTTGCAAGGTTTGTCAATAATTTTACCTTTACCGCCACATCTGCTACAAGTTTGAGCCGATTGAATAACGCCAAAAGGTGTTCTTTGATTGATTTTAACTTGACCAGTTCCGCCACAGTTTGGGCAAGTTTGAGGAGTCGAACCCTTTTCTGCACCGCTACCAGAGCAATCTGAACAAGTTTCTATTTGTTGGTATTCTATGTTTTTTGTACAGCCTTTTGCTGACTCTTCAAAAGAAATAGTAACCGTAGTTTCGCAGTCGCTACCTCTTCTTGGTGCGTTTGGATTAGCACTTCTGCCACCACCGCCAAAGCCACCGCCGAAAAAGCTCTCGAAAATGTCGGAAACATCAAATCCGCCACCTTGGAACGGATTGCCACCAGCACCACCGCCAAAGTTTGGGTCCACGCCAGCATGGCCGAATTGGTCGTAGCGTGATTTTTTGTCGCCGTCCGAAAGAACTTCGTAAGCTTCGTTAAGTTCTTTAAATTTAATTTCTGCTTCTTTATTATCTGGGTTTAAGTCTGGGTGATATTTTTTTGCAAGTTTACGATAAGATTTTTTTATCTCATCATCACCAGCACCTTTTTGAATTCCCAAGACTTCGTAATAATCTCTTTTATCTGCCAAGAGTATCTCTCCTTATACGAACAAAAAAATATTTATGTGTAGGAACAGCAATATACGTGGAAACGCAAATATGAGGTAATTATTGTATGCAGTGTAGGGTGGGGGCTCATAGTCGCTAACTTAAGGGATTCGGAACTTCTCCGTAGGGGACGCATTGTATGCGTACCTCGGTAGTGACATTTACTTTAATGTAAATTTATGTTATAACGAGGAACAAACTCCCCCAAAACAACTTTTATTTTATATTAAAATTTGTAATCCCACTCGGGATGCATACGATGCATCCCCTACGATTTTATTAGAACTTTATCCGTTTTTCTTAAGTTACCGACTATGGGAAAGGGGCTTGCTCCCACCGCAGTTTATCGTTAACTTACGGAAGGAGCAAGCCCCTTCCCTACATTATCTTTTTCACTACGTTACCACGTATAGGGAATGACAATTGCCATTCCCTACATATATTATAATTTTGAATTATTTATTATTGAACGTCTTTAAAATCTGCGTCGTATACATCGCCTTCAGCATTTGGGTCTTGTTGTGCTGCTGATGGGTCGTATCCACCTGCTACATTTGGGTCGCCTTGTGGTGCTTGTTGAGCATACATTTTTCCACCGATTTCTTGAAGAGCTTTTTGTAGGTCGTCGCCAGCTGTTGTGATAGCTGTTATATCTGAACCAGCCATTTTTTCTTTAACTGCTGCAATTTTTACGTTGATTTCGTTTTTATCTTCTTCGCCGATTTTGTCTGCATTATCTGTAACAAATTTTTCTGCTTGATAGCAAAGATTTTCTGCATTGTTTTTTGCATCAACTTCTTCACGGCGTTTTTTGTCTTCTTCTGCAAATTGCTCTGCAGCTTTAACAGCAGCGTCGATATCGTCTTTGTTCATGTTTGTTGAAGATGTGATTGTGATGTGTTGCTCTTTGCCTGTTCCTAAATCTTTTGCATGAACATTTACGATACCATTAGCATCTAGGTCAAAACTAACTTCGATTTGTGGTATACCTCTTTGAGCAGGAGCGATACCGTCCAATTTGAACAAGCCGAGTTGTTTGTTATCTCTTGCAAACTCTCTCTCACCTTGTAGCACGTTAACTTCTACTTGAGTTTGACCGTCAGCAGCTGTTGAGAAAATTTGGCTTTTCTTTGTTGGAATTGTTGTGTTTCTGTCAATGATTTTTGTCATAACTCCGCCCATTGTTTCAACACCAAGTGAAAGAGGAGTAACGTCGAGAAGTAAAAGTCCTTGAACTTCTCCACCTAGAACACCAGCTTGGATAGCTGCACCGATAGCAACGCATTCGTCTGGGTTAATTCCTTTGAATGGCTCTTTGCCGATAAAGCTCTTAACAGCATCTTGAACTGCTGGTATTCTTGAAGAACCACCAACCATCAAAACTTTGTCGATTTCGCCAATGGAAAGACCAGAGTCGTTAAGTGCTTGACGAACTGGACCCATTGTACCCTCAACAAGGTCAGCTGTTAATTCGTTAAATTTAGCTCTTGAAAGGTTTAAGTCTAAGTGTTTAGGACCTGTTGCATCTGCTGTGATAAATGGCAAGTTGATGTTTGCATTTGTCATACCAGAAAGCTCGATTTTTGCTTTTTCAGCAGCTTCTTTTAGTCTTTGCATAGCCATTTTATCTTTTCTTAGGTCAACACCCTCAGCTGTTCTGAAAGAGTCTGCAAGCCAATTGATAACTCTGTTATCAAAATCGTCGCCACCTAGTCTGTTGTTACCAGCTGTTGAAAGAACCTCTTGAACACCGTCGCCCATTTCGATAATTGAAACGTCGAATGTACCACCGCCAAGGTCATAAACCATAACTTTTTGCTCGTTGTCTTTGTCAACACCATAAGATAGAGCAGCAGCTGTTGGCTCATTGATAATTCTTTTAACATCTAAACCAGCAATTTTACCAGCATCTTTTGTTGCTTGTCTTTGTGCATCTGTGAAGTAAGCAGGAACTGTGATAACAGCACTTGTTACTTTGTCGCCCAAATAAGCCTCTGCGTCTGCTTTTAGTTTTTGTAAAATCATTGCAGAAATTTCTTGTGGAGTGTAGTCTTTGCCATCTACACTTGTTTTGTGGCTTGTGCCCATTTCTCTTTTGATAGAAGAAACTGTTCTGTCTGGGTTTGTGATTGCTTGACGTTTAGCAACTTGGCCAACCATTCTTTCGCCTGTTTTTGAAAAAGCTACGATTGATGGAGTTGTTCTTGCACCCTCTGCGTTAGCGATAACAACTGGCTCTCCGCCTTCGATAACTGCTACGCATGAGTTTGTTGTGCCTAAGTCTATTCCTATTGATTTTGCCATAATAAATTACCTACCTTTTTACATTTTAATATTATTTTTTTAGTTTGCAACTTGTACCATTGCGTGTCTAATTACTTTGTCGTTTAATTTATAACCTTTTTGGAAAACAGAAGAAACAACATTTTCGCCAAGTTCTTCGTTTTCAATATGTGAAACAGCGTTGTGTAGTTCTGGGTCAAAAGCTTCTCCAGCCTCGCCAACTGCTGTAATCCCCAATTTTTCAAAAGATGCATTAAATTGATTTAAAATCATTTCAACACCTTTTTTCATGTCATCGGCACTTGCATTTTCTTGAGAAATTGCTCTCTCTATATTGTCAGCAACAGGCAATATTGCATTAACTGTGTCTGAAACAGCGTTGCCATAAACTGCAATTTTTTCGCTTTGACTTCTTTTTCTAAAATTGTCATACTCTGCCAAAATTCTCAGGTGAGCCTCTTTGTATTTTTCAAATTCTTCTTTGAGTTTTTCAAGTTCCTCTGCTTCTTTTGAGATTTTTTTCTTTTTCTTT
Source organism: Clostridia bacterium (assembly GCA_044426425.1). GTDB lineage: Bacteria > Bacillota > Clostridia > Oscillospirales > Acutalibacteraceae > SIG603. The sequence continues at coordinate 7,994 of JAWXUN010000063.1, forward strand.
TTTTCTTTTGTTTCTTCAACAACTACTTCTTCTTCGTTTTCGAGAACCTCTTTGTTTTCGTCACTCATTGTGTCATCTCCTTCTTAAAAATTTACATTTCTTCGCTTATAAATTTGCTAAGAGCATTTCCGACATAGTCAGAAACATATCTAAGCTCTGCAATGATTTTTGGATAATCCATTCTAATTGGACCTACTATTGCAAAAACGCCAGCGTCCTCGCCATTTATACTATATTTAGAACTGATAATTCCAGCATCGGTAAATTCTGGAAAAACTGGTTCGCCACCCAAGATAATAGAAATTTTGGAGGGTCTTTCCAAAAGTGTTGTCCTAAAATATTCTGGCGAATTGATAAGCTCGGATAAAGCCAAAAAACTTTTTGCACTAAATGCCTTTTGCAAAAACAGTTTTGTTTGTCCGTGAACTATCACACCAGCCTTTATTGTTTCTTTTACGGCACTATATAGTGCACTTATCGCAGTTATCATCAAAACCGACATATTGCCAAGCGATACAGAAAATCCCTTTAGATATGCTGGCGTAATTTTTAACAATGGCAAACCCATAAGTTGTTCATTGAATGCCCTAAAAAAAATTCTTAGCATTTCTTGGTTCAGGTCAAAATCACATTTAAAAATTCTGCTTTTTGTTGTTCCAGCCGAACTCAAAAGAATGAGCATTGCCGTTCTTCTGCTTATCTGCACAAACTGAACAGCTTTGATAAGTGTATTATTATCACCAGGAGTGGTAACAATACAAGCATGGTTATAAGACAAAATCTGCGATGCCTTTTCGAGCAGTTCTTCTGGGTCTGATAAATCGAGCACCGAATTGATGTAGAGCATTTTGCTTTTGTCAATTAAGTTGTTTTGGTTTTGGATATATTCTCTAAAACCAGAGCTTGAAGGTATCCTGCCCGCAGAAGTGTGTGGCTGTTCTAAGAAACCAAGTTCAGTTAGTTCTGCCATTTCGTTTCTAACAGTTGCAGAGCTCACTCCGATTTCTGCCGAGATTAGTTTGGA